>SXHM01000199.1 GCA_005773695.1 Bacteroidota bacterium | reverse complement strand
GAATAGTTGCAGGTAACTCATATGCACCCACTAATTCATCATCCACATATACCCAGGCATCGGTAATTTTGTGAGAAGCAGAACCTTCTGCTGCATAGTCAGTGGAAAGTGTAATAGTATCAATCTGAATGTAAGAGGGAATTCCTTCATCGGGGTTGATTAATTCGCAGGAGGAAAGAGCCAGGAGGAAAATGGCAAGTACCAGAAACCAGGAGTTAAAATAATTCACTTTCATTAATTTTAAAAACGTTGTCATCATATTGCCCTTCTGCTTCGCTCAGGGTAACAACCATTTTATGTAAAACTTTAGAGTAGAATTATTTCAATAGCGTGCTGCTTATGTGAAACTTATCAATGATTTTATACGCAACTTCCAATGCCTTATAGCCATCGTCAATAGTAACCACAGGGGTTTTATTGGTGTTAATAGCATCTGCAAATGTTTCCAATTCCATTTTTATTGCATTGGTGTCGGGCACTTCCGGGGCTTCAAATGTAATTGCTTTTTTTCCTTTTCCAACACCTAAATCAATAAACATGGTATCGGGATTAGGTTCGCCCTCAATGTGCGACAGGCGTATAATGTCTGTTTTCTTTTTCAGGAAATCAATTGCTATGTATGCATCCCTCTGAAAGATGCGGGTTTTGCGCATCTGTTTCATAGAGATGCGGCTGGCTGTTAAGTTGGCAACACAACCATTGTCAAACTCAATACGTGCATTGGCAATATCGGGCGAATCGCTTACGACAGCCACCCCACTTGCGCTGATGCGTCTTACATTAGCCTTAACGATATTCAAAACAATATCAATATCGTGAATCATTAAATCCAACACCACAGGTACATCTGTACCGCGTGGATTGAATTGTGCCAAACGGTGGGCCTCAATAAACATTGGCTGTCCGCAATAAGGCTTTGCAGCCATAAAAGCAGGATTGAATCGTTCTACATGCCCTATCTGAACCACTGTTCCGGCTTCGCGGGCAAGGTTAGCAAGCCTGCGGGCTTCACCTAAAGTATTGGTTACTGGCTTTTCAATAAAAACATGTTTTGACCTTCGCAGTGCCATTGCCGCACAATCATAATGGGTAACCGTAGGGGTTACAATATCTATCACATCACAATGCTCCATCAGTTCTTTCATGGATTTAAAACTGTTTACCGAATGTGTTTCCTGCGCTTTTACGCTGCGCTCAAGGTCAGGGTCGTAAAAGCCCATGACGGTGTAGGCAGGAATTTCTTTCAGTAGTTTGATGTGGATCATCCCGAGATGACCCGCGCCCAAAACACCAATTTTTAGTTTTTTATCCATCTAATAAGTCCAAAAGTACTCCTTATGCAGGAGGTATATTTGTCAATCTCAATCGTTTTTTAAAGGCAGTGTGTTGAAAACAATCCTAATCGCATTCAAACGATGTTTGCTATAATTCCTACTATTGACAAATGATTGATACTTTCCGCCATAAAGGCATGCGTAAGCAGTTGAGACAAGTTCTGCTGCTAAAAGGAATAAAGAACACAGTTGTGCTTGATGCTATTGAAAAAATTCCGCGGCATCTTTTTCTTGACAAAGCTTTTGAAGAACATGCTTATGAAGACAAGGCTTTTCGTATTGGTGCCGGACAAACAATTTCACAACCTTATACTGTTGCTAAACAAACAGAATTATTAGAACTTAAAAGAAATGAGAAAGTCTTGGAAATAGGCACAGGCTCAGGTTACCAGAGCTCTGTACTTGCCGAGTGCGGTGCAAGGGTTTATTCTATCGAGCGGCAAAAATTGTTACACGACACAGCCCGTCCTTTACTTTCAGAGCTTGGCTACAACGTTAAAACATTTTATGGCGATGGTTATCTGGGACTATCCTCCTACGCACCTTTTGATAAAATAATTGTAACAGCAGGCGCACCTTTTATTCCTCCTGCATTAATTGATCAACTGAAAGTAGGCGGTATTCTTGTAATTCCCGTTGGCGAAGGAAAAGAGCAGGTAATGAAGACTTTAATTAAACACTCTGTATCTAAAAACGAAATAAAGGAACACGGAGACTTCCGTTTTGTGCCTTTGTTGGAAGACAAGGCGGGAAAATAGTTTAGTATTTCATTATTTACTTCTTTATACTTTTACCCGCATGAAAAAACAACTTTCCCTATTTTTAGTTCTGCAAGCTGCATTAATGGCTCTGCAAACACAGGCACAGGTTCAAACCCGCTCCTATATTTTTGACAAAGCCCTTGCTCCGCGTGAACACAGCGTTGATATGCAGCACCTGAAATTAGAAGTTGCCTTTGAGCCGCAAAAAGGGTTGGTAAAAGGAATTGTAACGCACACGTTTATAGTACTCCAGCACGAGGTTGATTCTATTTTTTTAGATGCTCCCGGTATCACATTTAAAAATGTGAAATTAGATGGTGTTGTAACAAAATACAAAACAGACAAAAACGGAATTACTATTTATCCGGGTTCTACTTTACACTGGGAACAAACGCACGACCTTGTATTGGAATACGAAGCCACCCCGCGCAAAGGCATATATTTTACCGGCTGGAATGATCCAAATAATTTGAGCCGCAAACAAATATGGACACAGGGACAAGGTACGGATAACCGCCACTGGATTCCATGCTATGATGAGCAGAACGATAAACTAACAACCGAAGTAGTGGTAACCTTTGATAAAGAGTACAAAGTACTTTCCAACGGTACTAAACTAAATGAAAAAGACAATGGTAACGGTACCAAGACATGGCATTATAAAATGCAAAAGCCGCACACTACTTATTTAATGATGCTGGGCATTGGTAAGTATGAAATAGAAGAACGGAAGTCAGCTTCGGGTGTTCCTATTCAACTATGGTATTACCCCGAATACAAGAACCGTGTTGAGCCAACCTACCGATACTCTGTTGAGATGTTTGATTTTTTTGAAAAAGAAATAGGTGTGCCTTACGGATGGGAATCATACTCACAAATACCTGTGCAAGACTTTATGTATGGTGCTATGGAAAATACAACCGCAACTTTGTTCGGTGATTTTTTCTTGGTGGATGAGCGCTCGTATTTAGATCGCAATTATGTTGCGGTTAATGCACATGAACTGGCGCATCAATGGTTTGGTGATCTGGTAACTGCGCGCAGTGCATCACACCATTGGCTTCAGGAAAGTTTTGCCACGCATTACAACCTTACATCTGAGCGTGAAGTTTTCGGTCAGGACCATTTTGATTGGGCACGCAGAGAGGCGGTAAACAAAGCATTGGATGCATCCAGGCAGGATAAAAAACCGGTTGCGCACAGCGAAGCAGGTTCGGTACGCCATTACCCGAAAGGCTCTACAGTCCTGCACATGCTGAAGTATGTTACCAGCCGCGAGGCGTTTAACAAATCAATTAAACACTATTTAGAAAAACATAAATACCAGAATGTGGATTCGGAAGATTTGCTGGTTGCTTTTCATGAAACGCTGGGCAAATCGCTGGACTGGTTTTGGGAAGAATGGATTTACAAAGGTGGTGAACCACACTATGTTGTTACCTATCGTGAGGAAACCGAAAACGGCAAACAACAAACGGTGTTCTCGGTTTCGCAGGAGCATGAGTTGAGCGATGTCGTGGGCCTTTTTAAGATGCCAATCGCTTTTGAAGTGCATTATTCCGATGGAACCAAGGATAGCAAAACTGCTTGGATAGAAAACCAGCACCACGAAGTGAAATTAGAAAATATACTAAGTAAAAAAGTAAGCTTTGTATTGTTTGATCCCAACAGCGATGTGATGAAGTCATTTTAATTCAAAAAGTCACTGGAGATGCTGAAAGCGCAGGCAATGAAAGCGCCCAACATGATTGACCGTTACGATGCTTTGCTTGCACTGCGCAACACCGAGCTTGCAGAAAAACAGGACTTGCTTTTGAATCTTTTTAACAAAGAAGTATTTCACGGCATAAAATCGGAAGTGGTATATCAGTTGGTAAATGAAAAAGACAGTAAAAGTCATGAATTGATTACCAAAGCCATTAACCATAAAGATGCGCAGGTTCGCAAAGCAGTAATTACACATGTAAAAAACATTCCTGCAGCATTGCTGGGGGAATACGAGAAATTACTGGCTGAAGCATCGTACGAAACCATTACGCTGGCTTTAGAAAAACTTTGTATTCAGTATCCTGAAAAAACAACAACTTATTTAGAAAAAACGAAAGGTGTTGAAGGAACTAGAGGAAGAAATGTTATGGTAAAATGGTTAGAATATTCATCAAAAACCGATAAAACAGCTTTGGATAAGTTGGTTGCATTTAGTTCTAATTCCTACGAATTTATGACACGCCAAAATGCTTTTACTTCACTTAAAAAGTTAGATTATTTTGATGAAAAAGCTTTGGCCAATACACTGGATGCAGCTTTCAGCAACAATAGCCGCCTGGCAGGTCCTGCAACAGAAACACTAAGGTATTTCTATGCAAAAAATGAATACCGCAAAATGATGGACGATTATCTTGTTTCGAAAAACTGGCTAAGTTGGCAATCGGAAATCGTGAGGCAGATACAGAACTGATACTTGTTTCCATACTCCTTAATTTAGTATGCTTAATTTACGCATATTCTGTTGAATTTTGCTGTTACCTAAAAACCAACCATGTTTGAAAAAATACTTGAAAATTTAAAGATTACTTCTTTAAATACTATGCAGCTTGCTACACTGGAAGCTGCTAAAACTGCAGAAAACATTCTGCTGCTTTCGCCTACGGGTTCGGGAAAAACATTAGGGTTTCTGTTGCCTGTGTTGAGCAGTTTAAAATCAGAAGAAAAAGGTGTGCAGGCACTCATCATTGTTCCTTCGCGGGAGTTGGGTTTGCAGATTGAACAGGTGTTTAAGCAAATGAATACCGGCTTTAAAATCAACTGCTGCTATGGCGGACACAGTACCCGCACGGAGAAAAACAATCTCTCGCACCCGCCTGCGGTGCTGGTGGGCACACCGGGCCGGATTGCCTACCACATTCAACATAACAATGTAGACACGGCAAGTATACACACACTGGTTTTGGATGAGTTTGACAAAGCATTAGACCTTGGTTTTAAAGACGAGATGTCGGCCATTATCGGCAACTTAAGAGGTCT
Source organism: Bacteroidota bacterium (assembly GCA_005773695.1). The sequence continues at coordinate 8,023 of SXHM01000199.1, read as the reverse complement.
GAAAAGGCGTATTCTTACTTCGGCTACGGCCATGAAAGAGATACCTTCGTTTACGGGTGCGCACAACCCGGTTGAACTGAATTACCTGAACACCGGTTCGCCCACAACCGTTACTTTAAAATTGAAATATATTCAGGCAGAGGATACCGATAAGCTGAATGTATTATTTGCGCTGATCTGTAAGCTGCAGAATAAATCTACACTGGTATTCTGTAATCACCGCGATGCAGTGGAACGCATCAGTATTTTGCTGAGCGGAAAAGGATTAGCACACGGTGTTTTTCACGGTGGTCTGGAACAGGAAGACCGTGAACGTGCGCTGATAAAATTCCGCAACGGCAGCCACCGTTTACTTATAACAACCGACCTTGCCTCGCGTGGATTGGATATACCCGAAATTGAAGCTGTTATTCATTATCAGCTGCCGCCAGCACAGGATATTTTTACCCACCGCAACGGAAGAACAGCACGTATGAATGCCGAAGGCACTGCTTATTTACTGCTCTCGGTAAACGATCATATTCCGCCTTTTATTGATGAAAAACCGGAACAGGAAACATTGCCCGACAAAAACGTATTGCCTCCCAAAGCACGCTGGCGCACCTTATACATAGCTGCCGGCAAAAAGGAAAAGATTAATAAAATGGATATTGTGGGTATGTTGTTACAAAAAGGACAACTGGCAAAAGATGAGCTGGGTTTGATTGAGGTACTGGACCATTCGTCCTATGCTGCCGTAAGTAACCATAGGGTGGATCAGGTGTTGAAGCTGATACGTGATGAGAAGATTAAGAATAAGAAAATAAAGATTGCTATCAGCGAATAGTTCCCGTCATTATTTAGTTTGAATTACTTACAGAAGTAAATACATTACTTTCGCCACCTTAATAATTATTTATGAATTATATTCAACAACATGTTTTTGTAATACTGACAGCTTTAATATCAAGCATCAGTTATAGCAGTGCACAGGATGTTATTAAAGCAGTAGAAGTTGGTGCTTCGTTTACGGTTTACAACCGTGCCGGACTTGTTGACTATCTGAAAGCTGTTTCAGATTCTGCTCAGTTAACCACTACATTAGGCAGTACGCCAAGCTATGGTTTTCAACTGCGCTACCTTATCCGCAAAAGCAAAATAGAAATTGAAGGAGGTCTGGCCTACTCTTTTTCTTTAAACAATGTAAAGTCAGCTGCAGGTGGTTCTGTTAATGCTAAAACCAACGATATAGCGTTTATTTTGGGTGTAAATTATGTACCCGTTCCTTTTCTGTTTGTTGGCGCACAGGTTATTGCCAATTCTTTTAGCGGAAATACCAAACTATATGGAGACCTGCCAACAGGTATCACCGAAAATATAGGTCATCCGCCTGATGCAGGTGTTAATATTTTCAGAGGATACTCCTTTATTGGTCGTGCGCAGGCAGGGTTCAATATTCCTTTTACAGCTGAGTGGAACAGTGGTATGCGTGTTTTCGGGTATTACGATTTAGGTTCGGGCTTTGATTTTTATAATACTATGGACAACCAGCTTGCCAGCTATAACGGCAACAGAAAGACTAAAACCAATGGCTGGGGTTGCGGTTTGCTGTTCTATTTCGGAAAAAAGCAGTAACAGAAGTAAGGCAACAGGCAAATAGCGAACTTTAAGCTGACTATCTGGTTTTATAAATGAAACACCCTTATAAAAAAACAGAACTGCATCCGCGCAACCGGCACCGCGAGCGTTATGATTTTGAATTGCTGACCAAAAGTTTTCCGGAGCTGAGGCCCTTTGTTATTGTAAATTCTTTTGGTGATACCAGTATTGATTTCTTTAATGCAGCTGCGGTAAAAATGCTGAACAGGGCATTGCTGAAACACTATTATAACATTGCACACTGGAACTTTCCCGATTCATATTTAATTCCGCCCGTACCGGGACGAGCAGATTATATACACCATATTGCCGATTTGCTGGCGGCAGGCAATAACGGAACAGTACCCACAGGCAAAAGCATAAGATGTCTTGACATAGGTACGGGGGCAAATGTTATTTACCCCATCATAGGCAGTTATGAATACAAATGGAGTTTTACAGGCACCGATACCGACCCCCGGGCAATTGATGCAGCCAATGCTATTGTAAAACTTAATCCCCTACTGAAGGCCAATGTTGAGTTGCGTTTGCAAGTGAACAGCAATTCTGTTTTTAAAGGCATTATTCATAAAGGCGAGGTGTTTGCTGTTACGCTGTGCAACCCTCCTTTTCATGCATCGGCAGCAGAAGCACGCGAGGGTTCGCTGCGCAAACTGAGTAACCTGAAGGGTCGCAAAATAAATACGCCTGACCTTAATTTTGGTGGCACCAACAATGAGTTGTGGTGCGATGGCGGTGAAGTAAAATTTATCCGTACCATGATTACGGAAAGCAAAGAGTTTGCCACACAATGCAGGTGGTTTACCACACTGGTTGCCAAACAGGCAAGCCTTAACAGCATTTACGATGCACTTGCAAAAGTGCAGGCAACGGAAGTAAAAACCATTGCCATGACACAGGGTAACAAGAGCAGCAGAATAGTGGCGTGGAGCTACCACCCCCTGGCCCCTTCTTTGAAGGAAGGAGGGGGAACAGAGCGGGTTTAGATTACTTACAATCGTAGGTGTATTTTTCTTTATTCATCAGCGTACCATCCATAAAATTGATAGTACACTCAAGCGGATAGCCCTCTTTGTTATAGGTGCAGGTGCGGGTGTAAGAATAGTCGTCAACGATGGTTCAGTCAAATTGTGTTATAACTTCCTTTTCTGCTAAATATTTCTGGCTCACATCAGGAAATGCAACGGGCTGATAGAATGGATTTAGTTTATCGCTGTACTCGGTAACGTAGGTATACTGCGGTGTTTTCATTTCGTCATGAAAATCATGGTACTCTTCCATGATTACTTTTTTATCGCCCTCATACCGATAGGTACTAAAGGTAGTTGCTACGTATTCCTGATAGTTATATTTTTCATAATAGGCATGTTTTACTAATCTGTTTTGTTCATCAAACGTATATTCCTGATAAAAATTAGTTACACCCAGATCATCATAATCATTGATTTTTGTAAGCTGTTTATTTTCATTGTATTCATACCTGTGCGAAAAAACTCCTTCATTTATAACGGAAAGCAAACCGTTTTCATAACTGCGCGATTCAGTAACGTAGCCTCCTCCTCCGTCAAGTGCATAGGTTAAATCGCTAAGCAGGCGTGTTTTTTTGGCGTAGGTATATTGTGTTGTGTCGGCACTGTCGTAATAAATTTTTATAAAAGATTTTACCAGGCATGTTTGGGCATTCAGGTTGTGAGCGTTTAATAATATGAATACGAAGAAGAGTGCCGGATATGCATTTAAAATCCTGTGTTTTGTGACTAAAAGCAGAAGATTGTTTTTCATAGTTATATGATGAATTATGTTGTAATAATAGCGTTTTAACTAACCGGTAAGAATTTGTAATATAAAAATGCGCTAATACCAAAGGCTTTAATATGATACCTTTGCATCCCTTAAAAAAATGGTACTACAGGCAGCGCAAAAACAATGTGAAACTACAATGCTTACAACAGCAATGGTGATTTTTATTGTTGCACTGCACTGCAATTTTGCACAGGCACAGGAGATTGAACAATCGCTGAAAGGCATAGAAGTAGAGCCTTTCGGACGGATGATACGCCCCTGTTGTGTTTTTGGCTACAACCTTCCGGTGTTTGGTTTTCCGGCAAAGATGGGCTACACCACCAGCAGCGAGAAACTGGGTAAGCATAAGTTTTACGGGGGTGATGGCGAGGTAAACGGTATTATTTATACCCGCGATGGGGGCTTTATTGACATTGGTCATTTGCGCGACAATGCCGATGTGGTGGCCTATTTTGCAGCAGAAATGGTAAAGAACAGCGGTAAAAATTTTGCGCTTAAAACTAAAAATGAAGCGGGCAAACGGATAATTGAGTTTGCGCTTCAAGGCCGCGAACTGTCTTCGTCTGATATACTTATACTTGCGCAGCGCATTACCTATGAGCTGGCGGTGTGGCACGAGATACGCACGTATTTTGGTGTGCCTACACATTACCCCATACACGAGCGTCAGTCGGCTTTTTCGCCTGAAGATTTGTACTCTAATTTATTAGGTACCTACGTTGGGCGCTGGGCTATTGAGCGCAACGGTTTATATGAAGAAGAAGTGGACATTGTTATACAGGAGTATCTTAAAAAGCTGGGTACCGTAACTACCGAAGACGATACCAAAGCGGCTATGGATAATGTGCTTAATGTTTGGTGGAAACGTGTTTCGCTGCCCAGTAAAAAGTTTCTGGTGGTGCATAATACAAAAGCGTATTGCGAAATAACTCCGTGGCTGGTGCCCGACCACGATTGTTTTTTTAACACCCCTGCCAACGTGTGTTTGCTCGATGTGCCCGAATACACAGAAGGGGGATTGGTACTGAATGATTTATTCAGCATACGAATTAAACCAATAGCTAAAATTCCGCTGAAGAAAATCTTTAAAACCAAAACGAAAAAAGAAGTTACCCAAAAAGATTTTCCCGCCATTATTGAATGGATTGAAGATGAGTTGCATGTGTCGCGCTATTAGAGGCAACTATTAAGTAGTCAAGTTATTATTTTACGTTGTTAAATATGTTGCAGATTTGCCCGAAAGAACTTCAATCAAACTTACTTTCAGGTTCACAGTTTTATGCCTCGAAATCGTGAACTGCTTAAAAAGCAAAACGTTAGCTCCTTCATTTCACCCACCCCAAGCAAAATAGTGATTTGTCTCGCCTTTGGCACATACATTCCCCACGCAAAAAAGCGGCTTGCACTCTGCGCATTTTGCATAAACGTTTCCTTTTCATTGATTTAATCGTGCGCAGCGCGATTTTTTAAATATCAGATGATGCCCTTTTGTACCGCTTGCTGAGAAAATCCACTTCACTTACCTGTCATTTGCTTTCTGATTTACCCTATTTTCGACACCTAAATAATCTTTTCTTATGCGCCATTCTTTAGCACTTGCAGTTTGCTTTTTATCTTCTTTTTTTATTTCAGCGCAAACTATCAACACCAAAAACATTGAAATTGTGCGCGACAGTTTTGGGGTGCCGCATATTTTCGGCAAGACCGATGCTGAAGCTGCTTTTGGACTTGCCTGGGCTACAGCAGAAGATGACAGCAGCAACTCACAATATTTACTGAGTGCAATAAAAGGTTTGTTGGGCAAACGCCTGGGAATGGAAGGCGCGAAAATAGATTTTGCTGTTCAGTTTCTTGGTACATCAACCTATGTAGAAGAACATTACGAAAAAGAAATACCCGATGATTTCAAGCGTGTGCTGGAAGGCTATGCAGCAGGAGCCAATGCCTATTTATCAAAGCACCCAGAAAAATTGTGGGATAAAAAATTACTGCCTATAACTCCGCAGCATATTGTGCAGGGCTACATGCTGGGCATGGCGCTGATGGGCGGTGTGCAGGGCACCGTAACAAAAATGGTGGACGGGCGCATTATTAAAGACATGACCAAACCCGAAGACGGCATTGGATCAAATGCTTTTGCATTTCACGGTACAAAAACAGAAACAGGAAATACTTTTCTTGCAGTAAATGCGCATCAACCGATTGAAGGTTTACTCTCTTGGTACGAGGCGCATGTGTGCAGCGAAGAAGGATGGAATATTATAGGTGCCCTGTTTCATGGTTCGGCAACCATTTTTCTGGGCACCAACGAGAACTTAGGATGGGGACATACTACCGGACAGCTTGATGAAATTGATGTTTACAAACTAAACATGCACCCGAAGAAAAAGAATTGGTACAAATTTGATGGTGGCTGGAAGAAATTAGAAACGCATCGTGCAAAACTGATTGTAGCGCTGGGCAAAAAGAAAAACTTTAAACTGCATGTGCGCAAAAAATACTGGACCAGCGTTTATGGCCCCACCATGAAAAACGACAACGGAGTTTTTGCATTACGCATGCCGGCATTGCTGGAAATAAAACCATCAGTACAATGGTTTCGCATGAACAAAGCACGCAACTTTTCTGAGTTCAAAAAAGCGCTGGATGTTCAGGGACTATCGCGTCAGAATATTACTTACGCAGATAAAAATGATACCATCTTTTTTGTCGCCAATGGTTTAATACCTCACCGCGACAGGCATTACAACTGGAAAAAAGTTTTACCTGGCGATACCTCGGCAACTCTGTGGGATAAAAAATACCTGCCTATTGACAGCCTTGCACATTTTCTGAATCCTGATTGCGGCTATGTATTCAACACCAACAATGCAGGTTATGAAGCTACCTGCGATGATGGTAATTGTACGCTTCCTCAATTCAATCCCGGAATTGGTTATCATGAAACCTATAACAACCGCAGCCTTCGTTTTGAAGAGATTATGAATGAGAAGTTTGCAAACTCAACGTTGAGTTATCAGAATTTTAAAGACCTGAAATATGACCATACTTTTCCGAAACGAACAACATTTAAAGGCGATTTCTGGATGGATAAATTCTTTCAGTTGGATACAGCAAAATATCCTGACATAGCTGATGCCATTATGAAAATCAAAAAATTTGACCGAACCGCAGATACACTTGACCGCAATTTTCCTGTTTTTCTTTTTTCAATTTATCGTTTATTGCAAGGACCAAATGAACGCAGACATGGTGTTGAAAAAGATGATTCTAAAATGGAAGAACTGGCAGTTGCCTGCATCCGTGAGTCAAAAGAGCATTTAATCAAACACTTTGGAACCATTGATGTTACTACTGGTAAAGTTCAGGTGCTGGAACGTGCAGGAAAATTTTACGGAATTAACGGGGGACCTGATGCTATACGTGCTGTGTTCGGAGATATTTTACCCGATGGGCGCATCCGCATGAAAGCCGGTGACGGTTATGTTCAGTTAGTGCAGTTTACCAAAGAAGGACCGCAGATTGAATCTATAAATGCTTTTGGCGCATCCAGTATGCCGGGCAGCAAACACTATACTGACCAGATGCCTTTGTTCTCGGAACATCGTATGAAAAAAATGTCGCTCAAAAAGGAGGATGTTTATAAAAGTGCTGAGCGGATTTATCATCCGGAGTAACCTGAAAAGCTATTTTAAGCCCGGTCCATAAATAATGTAATGGACTACAAATTCGGTTTTGGTTTGTTTGAAAGCTATTACCCAATCTTTAATAGCAATGCACCGGAGGTTAAGCTGTGCAAGCGAATCGTTAAAACAACGGGCATATTTAAAATCGGGTAAAACAAATTCTGCAATCCTGTCAATAAACTCCCCTGCAAATTTTATTCCGCTGCCGGGTCCGTTCTTCTCCTCCATCCATTTTGAAACTTCGAAAAGAGCTTCTTCGGCCTCCGGCTTAAAAAGAATCTTCATTTTTTTGTGTGTTGGGCAAAGCGCAATTGCAAATCAAGCTTTATCTGGGTTACAGATTTTGTTTTTCTTCCTTTTGTTCTCAGCAGGTATGCACTCAACTCTTCATCTGTAAATTTTCTGCCTATGCCAAGGGCAGCATTTTTCGTTGTAAGTGATTTCATGTTAATTTCTAATCCGGCTTAATTGCTCTCACTCTCTTCAACGGATTAATGTTGTTAAAATTAATTATGAAGCGAATGCGCTGCCAATAGTTTTTGGTAGTTAGTTCCAGATTGTCGTTTATATCAGACGAGCTGAGCAAAGGAAAATAAATCTCAAATACATTAGCAATTACAGGCACTGAAAGCCCTGCATTTATCATTATAGCTTTTGAATCCGGATAAGCATTAGCTGCATTTTTATATGTTCCGAAATCGGCATAAACATTCAACGGAATTTTGCGATGAATGGATGTTTTCAAATTCAATGCAATCAACCAGTCATCTGTTTGTCCAACTCCGGTTGGCACTTTAAAATTACCATCGGTTTCGGTAAACTGCTGTGAGAAAACACCTTTCGCATCGGTTCTTCCCATAAAGGTATCGTCAAACAGATAATCCTGAAAGCCACGT
>SXHM01000198.1 GCA_005773695.1 Bacteroidota bacterium | reverse complement strand
GGGAGTGAAGGTTTCAGTATTTTATTTACGCAGGAGTTTTTGCCTTCGCAGTATTCGTTGCACGATTTTAGTTTTTATAAAGCTAATACCCTTCCGGTTCTTAACTTAAGCAGGAGAGAGTATATTACATTAAAACCATTACTGGATGAATTGAAGAGTGAATATTTTTCTGATAACAAGCTAAAGCGTGAAGCACTCGCTTCGTTGTTTCATTTCTTTCTGGTAAAGGTGCAGCGGCTTTATGAACAGAAAGCAGGTGCTGTAATTGCTCCCGTTAAAAATGATTTTGTTGCAAAGATGGAAGCTTTGATAGAAGCCAACTTCGCGAAACACTGGCGCGCGGGCGATTATGCACGAGAGATGAATGTGAGTGTAGCAAATATGACTGCATTGTGCAAACAACATTTCTCTAAGAATACGGAGAAGCTTGTTCAGGAGCGCTTGCTTCTTGAAATAAAACGACAGCTTGTATATTCAGATAAGCCTGTAAAAGAAATTTGTTACGAACTTAATTTTGAAGACCCTGCTTATTTCATTCGTTTCTTCCGGAAGAATACGGGAAATACACCTTTGAATTACCGCAATGCCTTAAAGCATTGATTTTTTTGTGCCATCATTCCTTCTTTTTGTCCTACCTCTGTAGGTGATGAAGGTGCTAATTTTGTCGCAACAATTAAAAACAAAAAGCAATGAAAAAAATACTGACCACAGCCATTGTAAGTCTCCATGTGTTACTTGCGGGCGCACAGCAAAACCTTATTAACAGTAGTTTTGAGGACACTGTAATTATTAATGATTCTAATTTAGGTATTTATGATACGATAGCAGCCGACTGGACTGGTACCGGATTTGGACTTACCAATGATGCTACAGAAGGTACTTCAGCTGCTTATATTTGGAACTGGTACTACTACGGAAAAGGTGTATTGACGAACGGTGATGCAAACTTTCCCAAAATAGGCGGAACACCAATTGATTTCAGACCTGATGCTTTGACAGGTTCGTTCAAATACATTTTAGGAGACGTTCATACTACAGGTGATTCAGGGATAGCAAAGGTATGTTTAACAAAGTTCAATATTATTACACAACAGCGTGATACAATTGGTTTCGGCACAAAGAGGCTTGGTCCTGAAAGCACTTATAAAACATTTGAAATAGAAATTGATTACAGAACCAGTGACCAACCCGACACTGTAACGGTTTCATTTATTTCCAGTGAAAATGGCTTTTGTGCTAATGAATCAGATGGTAATTGCTTGTTCCTTTATGTGGATAATTTAAATCTTAGTAATGGTTCAACAGGAATTATCGAATCAGTATCATTGAATACACCTGCTATTTATCCAAATCCTGCACAAAATATATTTGCCATTGCTTTTCCAGAAAGAACTAATGTTGTCGAAACAACTATAGCAATAACAAGCATTACAGGTGAGCGGGTTATAGATTTAAAACTACGTTCGGGTGCTGAACAATTTGTAGATATCAATCATCTTGCAACTGGTGTTTACAGTGTTAGAATTGAAAGAGAAGGGCAAGTAAGCACTACCAAACTAGTTAAGCAATAATAAGTGTGTGATGTTTTGAGTATAATCCCTGTGCCTTTGGCGCAGGGATTTTTTATTTCCCTATTACAACTTTCTCAGTAGCAATAATTGCCTCATTTTTACAAAAAGTAACCACATACGTTCGGGCTGCAAGCAATGGAATATCGAATTTTGTTAGCTTTACTGTTACCAGACACTATATAGAGATTAGTAATATCTTACCACTTCTCTAAACTATCAAAACTAAAAAAGTTCAATATTGTCTTTAGTTTCGGTTATCAGGTTGTTGTCTAAATAGCAGTTAATCTTTCTGTAATTACCATAGAATTTAAATGAAACATTTTTTTCGAATCCGTTACTGAATATTAAGTAACATTTAAGTAATCAGAATCGGAAAGTTACTTCGGATTATAAATCTTCTCTGCGTTTTTAAAAATCTCCTCGCGGTTCAGCGTCATTGTTTTTGTTTGCTGATTGGCATAGATTTCCATTTGGTCAGTATAATGTTTGCTGTCGGGGTTTGCGCTTGCTCCAAACGGATGCAACGTTTCTAATACCATGCTGCCGTCTTTCTTATACTGCACAAACTGCACATACGAGTCAGCTACATATGGTTTAAATTTCCCATCTTCAATAGGCTGACTGTAGTTAGCAGAAAGAGCATCAGGGAAACCACTCAGCGGATAATCAGCTGTACCGCGCACATGACGTTGAATTTCGCCCAACTTAACATTCAGCCTTCCGAAATATGTCATCAGATGTTCTTTGGTTTTGCGCACAGCCTCGATATACAGGTCTTCCGACACATCTAATTTTCTTACAAACGTTTCGTTGCTTACATGCAACTTATCAAAAATGTACTGGAAAGTGAGTAGAAATATTGTAGCATTTTCATCTGATTTATCAACACTGCGATTCCATTTACGCATCATCACCATCAGTTCAGAAATATCGGGATAGTCTTTCGGGTCAAGGTAATTCAGGTAATCTACCGACTCCAGAAATGTTCCGCAGCCCGGATAACTTTTATCAAATTTAATTCGCTTTACATCATCTAATGAAACCTGATTGTATTGCGAAATAAGCTCCATAAAACGGAAAGCACGGCTGTTGTTTCCGGGTTCAAAACCCATATAAGATGGATAATTGCTTTTGTCCAACGTGTTGTTTTCAGCGCATGTAGCATTAAAAGGGTCATTGTTGGTGTTGAATACATAACCGCAATCAGGATTTATATACGTTGGCATAAAATCAAGCGGGTGAACTTTTGTCCATAAGGTTTTTGAGGTGTTACCAGGGACAACATTTTTCCAATCATAACCCTCATTACGTTCAGGAACTTTTGCGTAGTTGCAATACATGATAGTGTCAAAGCGGTCGGCATATACAATGTTATAGCGGGGAGTTGCATGCATGTGAATAGCCTGATTAAATTCAGTAAAGTTGCGTGCTTTGTTCATTCTGTAAATCTGTTCAGGTGAGCGCGCATCTTCGTTGGCTGGAAATTTTATGGAATAGAATCCTTTATTGTTTGATTTTAATGTTGTGCCGTATTTACTAACATATGTTTTCATCCGCACCGGAATTGCAGGTAACCATTTTTTGATTTTTACATGCAAGGTAACAGGACGCTTTTCTAATTTCAGCCACTCACCATCAAACTTGTAATATCCTTTTTTCTTTGGGTGCATTTCAAGTTTAAAAACATCAACAAGGTCCATATCATTAAAGGTGTGTGCCCATCCAAGGTTTTCATTGTTTCCCAGAAAAATACTTGTGCCTCCCGGAAATGAAGCGCCATGAATATTCAATCCTTCTTTGCTGCATAAATGTGCTTCGTACCATGAGAAAGGACCTTCAACAGGCTGGTGAGGATTAATTAATAAGATACTGCTGCCATCAGTTGTTTTATGAGAATTAAATGCAAATGCGTTTGAACCCAGCGGAACTTCCAGTTTATCATACGAACCGTCAATTGCTCTGGAAATTGGACCAATAGCACCTGAAACAGCACTTTGTGCAAATACAAAAGAGCGCAGCACATCATACGATGTAACAGGGAAAGCTTTACGCACCAGAATTTCATCGGCATGTGCTAATGCATATGCATTAATACCTTGCACATAGCCATTAAGGTATTTTTTAAAATCTTCTGAAATAGCTGTTTCATATTGCATCTTCACCAGTTCTTCAGATCCTAATACATGGCTCATAAAATCACGCTTTGCACCTTCAGCCCCCATATAGCGGGCTGCCATTCCTTTGCCAGCCATAAGCAATTCCTGCATAACT
>SXHM01000197.1 GCA_005773695.1 Bacteroidota bacterium | reverse complement strand
GGTGGTTTTGCAGCACTCACCTACGGTGTAATTTTTAATCACAGCGAGTACGATCGCTTTAAGTCAGCTTACGGATATCGTGTTGATGAAGATTCATTAACTATTGACGAGTTTGACGGACTTGTTTCGGATGCAGAACTAATCAGCAATGTGGACTATTACAGACGCAACCGCGACCTTTGCTATATCGGTATTGGTTTGTTGTATGTAATGAACCTGATTGATGCGGCAGTGGATGCGCATCTGTATGATTTTGATGTGAGTGATAACCTGAGTATGCGCATTCAGCCTGAATTCAGGGATATGGGCTTTAACCGTCAGCCTTACACAGGTGCAAGAGTTACGTTTGTTCTGAAATAGAACAAATCACAAAATATCTTAACAAACATAACAATCAACGTTATATCCTTTACATTTGCCGTTCTTAAAATAATCATTCTATGAAAATTGCTCTTCTCGGTTACGGAAAAATGGGGAAAGAAATTGAGAAAATTGCCCTTGAGAGAGGGCATGAAATTGTTGTGAAAATTGATATTGAAAGCGATTGGACAAAAGCAAAAGCCTTGCTTGCCAGTGCTGATGTAGCCATTGAGTTCAGTACACCACAAAGCACTATTCAGAATATCTTCCACAGCTTTGATGTAAATGTTCCGGTGGTAGTAGGCACAACAGGATGGATGGAACAGTTAGACCATGTAAAGCAAGTATGCGAAAAAAACGGACAGACTCTCTTTTATGCTTCTAACTTCAGCATTGGAGTAAATCTTTTTTTTGAAATCAATAATAAATTGGCGTTGATGATGAAGAAGCAGGACGGTTACAATGTGAGCATGGAAGAAATTCATCATACCGAAAAGTTAGACTCGCCAAGTGGAACTGCTTTGAAACTTGCCGAAGGAATTATTGAAAAATACGACAGAAAAAAATCGTGGGTGAATAATGCCACTGATGAAGAAAGTGTGCTTGGAATAGTTTCAAAGCGCATTGATAAAGTACCCGGAACGCATACCGTAACCTGGAGTTCGGAGATTGATGATATTGAATTAAAGCACACAGCTCATAACCGCAAAGGCTTTGCATTGGGTGCAGTAATGGCAGCAGAGTGGGTGAGTGATAAACGTGGAGTTTTCACTATGCACGATATGTTGAGTTTTATGATGAAATAAGTAATTAGAAAATAAAATAATGAAGCAACGTTTTGACAGACTGACAACCAAACAGAAAATCTGGTTTATCTCCTTATCAGTTTTGAGTGTGCTGATGTTCTTATACATACTCATAGGTTCAGAAGGCGTGAGTGTTGTTCAGGCGCTTACTTTCTTTATTGTTTCACAAGGACTGATTACAGCCTTCTACCTGACCATTGACCCGAAGAAGAAAAAGTCTGCAACCCGCGAATGGGTTGACGCCATTGTGTTTGCTGTAGTTGCGGCTACCTTCATTCGTATGTTTACGATTGAGGCATACACCATTCCAACTTCGTCAATGGAGAAAAGTTTATTAATTGGCGATTTTCTTTTTGTTAGCAAATTGAGTTATGGGCCGCGTATTCCAAATACTCCACTTTCGTTTCCGTTTGCGCACCATACCATGCCGTTGACAAAAAGCACTAAATCATATCTCGACTGGATTAAATGGGATTACAATCGTTTGCCGGGTTTCGGAAAAATAAAAAACAATGATGTAGTGGTGTTCAATTACCCGATGGAAGATTTCAGACCGGTTGATAAGCGTGAGAATTACATCAAGCGTTGCATTGCCATTCCGGGTGATACACTGCTGATTGTTGACAAGCAGGTTTACCTGAACAGCAAAGCAAATGAAAATCCAACTGATATGCAGTTTGCCTACAATGTAAAAACAGATGGAACGGGCTTTAATCCCAAGAATCTTAAAAAGTTGGATATCACTGAAGGTTCGCCTATCACTAATCTGGGTGAGTGGAGCTTGCGTATGACCAAGCCTGTTGCAGAAAAAGTAAAAGAGTTTGATAATGTGCTAAGTGTGGAAGAAGCTAACATGGGTAAAGATGTGTTTGCTGATTACATTTTTCCGCATACACCTGCTTATCCTTGGAATGTGGACAATTTTGGTCCGCTTGTAATTCCTAAAAAAGGAGCAACAATTGAACTGACTGCAAAAAATCTTCCCATTTATGAGCGTATCATCACCATTTATGAAGGTAATACGCTGGATACTTCCACCGGCAAAATTCTGATCAACGGAAAGGAAGCAACCAGTTATACCTTTACATTGGATTACTATTTTATGATGGGGGATAACCGTCATAACTCTGCCGACAGCCGTTTTTGGGGCTTTGTTCCCGAAGACCATATTGTGGGTAAAGCAGTATTTATATGGCTTTCATTAGACAAGAACGAAAGCTTCCTGAAGAAAATTCGCTGGGGAAGACTGTTTTCGTTTATTGACTGATAGCAGTTATTTTTCAGGCTTTTATTTTCACCTTGTTCTGTTAGTAACTTGGTATTTTTGCAGGGTTCTTTTTGCAGGATAGTTTTACTTTTGAGCCATACAAACCAAATTCAGCTATGAAAAAAACTGCACTCACAATCCGTTTATTAATTATTGTCCTGTTGCTTAACATCAGCAGTTCATTTGCACAGAGTTACCTTGGAGTTGCTCAAAGCAATTTCAGCGGAATTAACGGTGTTATTTTCCAACCGGCTGAGGTGGTTGATAACCGGATGCAGGTGGAAATAAATCTGTTTAGCGGGGATAATCATTTTTCAAATAATTATATAAAAGCTAACAGAAAATATCTGTTTAATCCTGACAACTTGCCCACTTTCGATTCTACTTATTCATTTCAGGATTTCAGGTTAAGTGAGTTGATTCAGAAAACAAACACTACTACCAAGAATGTAATGTTTCGCTCAGATATCATTGGTCCTTCGTTTATGTTCTCCATTAATCGCAAAAACGGAATTGCGGTTACCTCAAGAGTAAGAGCTATTGTTAATGTGGATAATTTCCTGAAAGATTTTGTAGACATTGGTCTGGCAGAGTTTAAGGACAGCCTTTTGTATAATCAGGAATTTAAAATGAATAAATCCAGGTTAAGTGCTATGGCCTGGGGCGAGATTGGTTTAACGTATGGCCGTGTATTAGTTAATAAAGATGTTCATTTTCTGAAAGCAGGAGTTACCGTAAAATACCTTATGGGAATTGCATCCGGATATTTTTACAATGAGGATGTATCGGTTAAATTTTTTGCTGACGACAGTCTTTCAGTGTATGAGCCAACCGTAACTGCAAACAACGCTACTATCCGCGCAGGTGTTAGTGATAATATTCCGCTTACAGGTGGAGGTTTTGATAAATACATCAGCGGAAGCGGAGTGGGGTTTGATTTAGGGGTTGTGTATGAATATCGCCCTGATTTTGCTGATTACAATAGTGGCAAAAGCGATATGAAAGATGAACCCCGTAACAAAAACAAATACAAACTGAAAGTTGGTTTCTCAGCGCTTGACCTTGGAAGCATTAAGTTTACCAAACATCCTGAGATTTATGATTTTTCAATTAACTGGCAAAACTACAATATCAATAATGCAGATGTAACTTCTGATGGAGGTTGGTTAGACAGTATTGGCGCCACCAAACTTTCTGATAATGAAGAAACCTACAAAATGAGGCTGCCAACGTCCTATATGTTAACGTTGGATTATCGCCCTTTCAAGAAGGCGGGTTTTTATGCAAACTTTACTGCGTTTATGGCAACACGTAATTTCGGGCATGATACCAAAGTGCGTGAGATTTCAAGATATACCATTACACCACGATTTGAAATCAGTTGGTTTAGTTTTGGTATACCTGTTTCTTATTACGGCATGCAGTATTTTAATGCCGGTGCGTTTATGCAAATAGGACCTTTATTTATTGGCTCTTCAGATATATTAAACCTTGCATTTAGTAAAAACATCCGTGGTGTAAATATTTATGGGGGATTAAAAGTGCCAATTGCATTTGGTGGCGATAGCAAGAAGAAGAAATCTGATATTGATAAAGATGGTGTGTTGGATAAAGATGACGCTTGTATTGATGTTGCGGGTCCGGTTGAGAATAAAGGTTGTCCATATGGCGATAAAGACGGAGATACAGTGCTTGATAACGTTGATGATTGTATTGATGTAGCAGGGCCGGTTGAAAATAAAGGCTGCCCTTACGGAGATAAAGACAGCGATGGTGTTTTGGATAATGTGGATGAGTGTATTGATGTAGCAGGACCGGTTGATAACAAAGGTTGTCCGTATGGTGATAAAGACGGAGATACTGTACTGGATAATGTTGACGAGTGTATTGATGTTGCAGGGCCCGTTGACAACAAAGGCTGCCCATACGGTGATAAAGATGCGGATGGTGTGCTGGACAAAGATGACGCTTGTATTGATGCTCCAGGACCTGTTGAGAATAAAGGCTGCCCTTATCTTGATACAGATGGAGATACCGTGCTGGACAAAGATGATGATTGTCCGAAAACTCCCGGAACAGTTGAAAATCGAGGTTGCCCTGAGTTGAAGAAAGAAGAAGCAGCTATCATCAAACGTGCATTTGATAATCTGGAATTCGATAGCGGAAAAGATATTATCCGTGCCGGTTCATTGGCATCACTGAATGAGTTGGCTGACCTGATGGTGAAAAATCCTAAGTGGGGATTGAAATTGGCAGGACACACCGATAACGCAGGTGAAGATGCAAAGAATATGTTATTGTCGAACCAACGCGCAACTGCTCTTAAGAAATACCTGACCGACCGTGGTGCAAGCGGAGATAAAATTACGGTAGAGTACTATGGCGAAACCCGTCCGATTGCAGATAACGCAACACCGGAAGGAAGACAGAAAAACCGCAGGGTGGAGATGACGATACAATTTGAATAGTAGTTATGAGTATTAATAAAAAGTCCCCTTGCCCAAGGCAAGGGGACTTTTTATTTTTAGGAAATCTGAATGTTATTGCTTCGCCAATTTTTTAGTAAATGATTTTCCGCTTGAGTTCAGATGAAGAAAATAATTACCGGGAGCAAGTTCTTCAGCTGTATTGATAGCAGAGAGGTTTCGGGTTATTTCTCCTGATTGAAATAGTTTGCCGTTTACATCAGTTAATTGATACGTGTATTTATTTTTACTGGCATCAGGAACAGAAAGCGTAAAACTTTCTCTGAATGGATTCGGGAAGACAACTGTTAAATCATCGGTTGATTGTGTTTCATTTATCCCTGTGGCTTCGCTAACATCAAAAACATAAAAACCGTTTTGCATGTCGGAGGCAAGGATTTTGCCTGAAGGCAACAAGGGATAAACGCCCCAGTTGCCGCGGAAGTTTGAGGTGTCGGGTAAGATGCAGGTATCATAAAAACCACTGATGAAGATATTTTCGGGGTCGGAACAATTATAGATATAGAGACCATCGTGGTAATAGCTTACATAAAGAAAATCATCTCGCCACACTACGTTATGAGGAATAGAATAGGCTTCGCTGATTCCCGAACCTATGGTGTCAATTAATGTGATGTCGCTGAGGTTTGAAACATCAAATACCTTTACATCAAAGCCGTGGGTTTCGTCTGCTTGTGTATACATGATTCCATCTTTGTGGAGCCAACCCGAATGGTTGTAGCCTTGCTGCGGGTATTGAGTTACTGAGCCCAGCAACGCAGGATTTTGTATATCGGTAAAATCCATAACAAATAATCCACGCTGAGCGGCATGGCAGTAAACGGTGTCGTTTTGAGCATAGCAGTCGTGTACATATTGAATGGCACTCCAAACGGGAAGCGAGGTGCAGTTAATCAGCAAGGTGGGTTGTGCGGGGTTAGCAATATCGTAAATACTCATTTCGCCATCGCCACCATTTGCATATAGGCGGGCTGTGGGTGCATCAACGGTGATGGTGTGTGCGCGTGAGAAAAGTGAATCGGAATCATAAACGATGGGAGCTGAATCGGGGAGAAAGGATACATCAGCAATCTGGAAACGTGCACCGGCCTGATCGCCCACCATATAAAGGTAGCCGTTAAAAAAATCGTAATCGCGGTTTACAACTGATGAACCTTGCGAAGCCGCAGGAATTGTAATAACAGGAAAAATATTCTGCGCATCAGTTACATCAAAGATATGTGCACCCAATGTGGAGCCAATTACACCGTATTCTTTGCCATCCTGCACGAAGCCAAAAATCTCGTTGTAAATACTTTGGTGTGTGGTGAAATCGGTGAGAGTGGTGTCTTGCCAGTGGTAGAGTAGTTGAATGTTTAGGCTGTCCTGGGCTTTTGCGCAGTAGGCAGTGGGAAGAAGGAAGAAGGCAGTAAAGAGCAGGCAGTGAAAGTATTTGCGCATTTTAAAAATATTTTCTGCAAAGTTAGGGTTTAGGGATTAATCCATCATAGTGTCGCGATATCAATTGGGATTATTTCAGCATCTGTTGTTAATAAAGACCCTGAAACAAGTTCAGGCTGACGAGAATGATTTTATTAAGTTTGGGCGGCTAAT
>SXHM01000196.1 GCA_005773695.1 Bacteroidota bacterium | reverse complement strand
TACTAAAATCCCAACTTAAAACGTCCCAGAGCACAAACGAATATTGTGATTTGAGTTTTGAATATTGAGAAAACGTGACTTTTCCATAAGGCGGACGGAACAAATTAGAATCAACTAACTCCGCACATTTCGTTGTGTTTGCAAGGTAGTCAGCAGTTTTAGTTTTCCATCCGTTTACATGGTCAAATGTGTGGTTGGCAGTTTTGTGCCCTTCAGCCATAACCTGTTTATACAATTCGGAATTTCCTTGCACGTTTTTTCCGATGCAGAAAAAAGTTGCTTTTGCATTATACTTTTTCAGTTGCTCTAAAACAAATGGAGTTGCTTCAGGAACAGGTCCGTCATCAAAGGTTAAATAGAGTTTTTTCTCTTCAGTCGGAATACGAAAAACAGCATCCCTTAAGAACCATTTGTAAATAAAAGGCGGACTGACGTAGAACAATTTTCAAGAAATTATTTTCTCATTTTCCCTGCATTCTTCTCCATCACAACGTCTAGTTTTTTCTCAATCTTGTCTGCAACTTCTTTTTGGTCATAAACCATAGCAAGCGAAAGCGAGCGTTGCAACACCGATGAAGCCTGATCAATATCATCTTCCACCAATTTAATAAAACGCGACTCCAATGAGAAATAGTAATTCAACTCATGTTCGTAAATATCCGCCAACCGCAATAAAATTCCGTTGGCTTTATCATTTGCATTGGCTTTGTAATAGGCTTCTGCAACTGCAATCATCAGAAAGTTGTAAGGAATAGTTTCGTCAGGCATTTCTTGCAAACACAAGTCTAGCACCTTAATTGCCGAATCGGTTTTATTTTCTGCTACCAATGTAGAAGCTAAACGTGCCATGTTTAAACGCAGACCAGTTGTCAAACGCACTGTTTCCGGATCCATATAAAGAGATGGGTCTTTCATTCCGCCCCATTTGAATTTAGTCATCACATTTTCAAACATGTTTGAAGTGTTCACTCTTCCGATTGCACCGCTTTCATTAGCAGTTTTTATGGGAACAATTTTATAGGTCATTCCTTCCAACTGGAAATAATCTTCTAATCCAAGATAATTATCACTGCCCACTGTTACAGCAAAATATACAGGACGCTTCCAGTTATTATTGGCAAGAATATCCAGCAAAATCATATCGTTTTTCAGAATATAGCGTTTGTCTAATTCCCATTCCATTTGTTTTACAACTTGTCCTGCTGCTTCTTTCGGAACATAACCACTGCTAACAACCTGTGCTGAATCGATTGGAATAAAAAGTCGTTTAGAAGGAACGAAGTTGATTTTATTATCACCGTATTCTTTTTTTGCATTGGGCGCATCACTGGCAACAATTTTCATCACTTCGCGCAGGTCTACTGCTATGTCGGTTATCTCTTCAATTGGAAGATAATCGCGTGTTCCCTGGCGGTATTGGTCTGTAGTGAATGAAATCGGCAACGGCTCGGATTCGTATGCCTTTTGTCGCATCTGGTCAATATACCAATCGGTGTTTAGCAGACTGAGGTTAACAACGCGCACATCGGTTCTTATTCCCTCCACATCCTGAGCATACCAGAGTGGGAAGGTATCGTTATCGCCATTGGTAAAAAGAATGGCGTTGGGTTCACATGAGTTCAGATAATTCATGGCAAAGTCACGGGCTGAGTAGCGACCTGCACGGCTGTGGTCGTCCCAGCCGTCTTTTGCCATAACAATTGGAGCAGCAATTAAACAAATAGCAGTTGCAACTCCTGCCGAAATACCTTGTGGCATCTTTGTAGCCAGAAAATCAAAAACAGAATATATGCCAAAACCAATCCAGATGGAGAAAGCATAGAACGAAGCAGCATAAGCATAATCACGCTCACGCGGTTGATACGGATACTGATTGAGGTAAACAACAATGGCAAGACCTGTGAAAATAAAGAGCAGGAAAACCACAAAAAAATCTTTTTTATCTTTTGTTAATTGCCACACCAGACCAAGAATTCCAATGATTAACGGTAAGAGATAAAATTTATTCATGGCTTTATTCTCAGCCATGTATTCAGGCAGATTTTCCTGCGATCCTACCAAGCCTTCATCAATAAAAGGAATTCCGGTTATCCAGTTTCCTTCCAGAGCGCTTCCGTGTCCCTGTATATTATTTTGTCGTCCTGCAAAATTCCACATGAAATAGCGGAAATACATATGACCTAATTGGTATTTAAAAAAGAAAGTCAGGTTCTCGCCAAAGGTTGGCATCTCAACTTCTTTCACATCAGGTCTTCCTGTTTTTATTTTTCTGCCTTTAATTTCTGCCCAGTTTCTGTAGGCTGATTTATGATGACCTTCCGAACTGTACATCCGTGGAAAAATGGTACAGTATTTTGGGTCATAAACAGGAATAGAACCTTTACGGTCGTCAGCAATTAAATATTGGTCTTTACCGTCTTTGCCTTTGCCCTTGTAGTACACCGGAGTTCCGTCTTTGTATTTATACTGTTGTTTATCGTAATCAATTTCCAATGGTGTGCTGTAGTATTGTCCATAAGCCAAAGGACGATCACCATACTGCTCGCGGTTCAGGTAAGCCAATAAACTGTAAACGTTGGAAGGTTCGTTTTCATTCATCGGAGGTTTTGCCGAAGAACGAATAACAATCATAGCATATGAAGAATAGCCGATTAAAATTACAGTTAAGCAAAGCAGGGCAGTGTTTGCAAAGCGCATTCCTTTTTGCCCAGTGAAGTATAAGCCATATGTAACCAGACTTACAATTACAATTCCGTAAACGGCCAAACCTGAATTAAAAGGCATCCCGAAACTATTTACAAACAGCATCTCAAATTTTGCTGCAATTTTTACAACACCCGGAATAATTCCGTATTGAATAAAAACTAGCAAACCCAATCCTGCAATGGTGGTGATGATAAATCCCTTCCACGAAAACTCGTATTTCTTGAAATAATAAATAAAAGCAAGAGCAGGAATACAAAGCAGGTTCAGCAAGTGAACACCAACAGAGAGACCCATCAGGTACGCAATCAGAATAAGCCAGCGATCGGCATGAGGTTTGTCGGCAACACTTTCCCATTTTACCATTGCCCATACAACGGCAGCGGTAAAAAAGGACGACATGGCATAAACTTCACCTTCCACAGCCGAAAACCAGAATGAGTCAGAAAAAGTGTAAGCCAATGCGCCAACAACACCGCTTCCTAAAACAGCAATAGTTTTTGCAGCAGTCATTTCGCCTTCAGCTAGCGCAGCTTTTTTTGCAAAAGCGGTGATGGTCCAAAACAGAAACAGAATGGTAAAGCTGCTGCACAATGCACTCATAATGTTAATCATCATGGCTACTTTGGTAACATCCCCCATTGCAAACAGAGAAAAAATTCTGCCCAACATCATAAAGAAGGGAGCTCCCGGAGGATGCCCTACCTGTAATTTATAGGAGGACGCAATAGACTCACCACAATCCCAGAAGCTAGAAGTTGGTTCTATAGTGAGCAGGTAAACTGCCGATGCAATGGTAAATACAATCCAACCGGTTAGGTTGTTCAGATATTGGTAATTCTTCATCCTGTCTTTCTTGGTTTGGCTCGCGAAATTAGAAAAATATCGCAGAGGCTTTATGCAGGTAATTTGTATTTAAGAATAAATGCTTAATTTTAACCTGCATTTTTAAAAAAATCAGCGCATGAAAAACATTATCTATTCATTGAGTTTGCTGTCAATTGTCTTAATGTTGACTCTTACTTCTTGCTCACAAGACGCAATAAATAAATTGCAAGGTGAGTGGATTGTAATTCATGTTCCGGATAATAATTCAACATTTATTGAAACATGGAATTTTACGGTTGATGGTAAGTTGTTAATAACTAATACAAATCCTACTTATGGAAGTCATAATGGAACATACAATGTTGAAGCCACTTTTTTGGATACCAAATTGATAATTTCAGATTTTCCGAACCAGTATAATTTTTATAACGCTGATTGGAGTATTATTGAACTTAAGGGAAACGCGCTTTACATAAATCATGATAAGGAAGGAGGACTTTTTACAAAAGAGTTTGAACGTCCCTAACCTTTATGTCAAAGGTTAAGTTAGGATTTTTTTGCCAGAATTGCGGAGCGCAAAGTTCAAAATGGATTGGCAAATGTCCTGAATGCGGTGAGTGGAACACATACGCAGAAGAAATCATATCAAAACCGGGTAAGAAAGAGGCATGGGAAACTGTGTCGGGAAAAAGTGCTGACTCCAAACCTAAACTTGTTTCTGAAATTAATCAGGTCAATGGTGAGCAGCGAATTGTTACTAATGACAATGAGCTGAACCGAGTTCTCGGTGGCGGTATTGTAAAAGGTTCTTTAATATTATTGGGAGGTGAGCCGGGCATAGGTAAATCAACGTTACTACTGCAACTAGCTTTAGCACCCGGGAAACTGAAAACACTTTACATTTCAGGTGAGGAAAGCGAGCAGCAATTGAAGATGCGGGCTACACGAATCAACGAAAACAACACTTCGTGCTACATTCTTACCGAAACCAATACTTCCAAAATTTTTACTCAAATAGGAGCTTTACAACCCGAGTTGGTGATTGTAGATTCAATCCAAACCCTTTCAACCGACATGATTGATTCCTCGCCCGGAAGCATCTCGCAAATTCGTGAATGTGCATCGGAGTTTTTGCGTTTTGCGAAAGAAACTTCAACGCCTGTTTTTCTTATCGGACATATTACCAAAGACGGAAACATAGCCGGACCAAAAGTATTGGAACACATGGTAGATACCGTTTTGCAGTTCGAGGGTGACCGCAACCATGTTTACCGCATAGTACGTGCCGTTAAAAATCGTTTTGGTTCTACACCTGAATTAGGAATTTACGAAATGCAGTCAAATGGACTGAGAGAGGTAAGTAACCCTTCAGAAATACTTCTTTCTCAACGTGATGATAATCTGATCGGCATCAGCATTGCAGCCACTATGGAAGGCTTGCGCTCATTACTAATAGAAATACAGGCTTTGGTAAGCACCGCGGCTTATGGAACACCCCAACGCTCCACCACCGGCTTCGACAGCCGAAGACTAAACATGCTTTTAGCAGTTCTTGAAAAACGTTGCGGTTTCAGGTTAGGAACAAAAGATGTTTTCCTCAACATTACAGGCGGAATAAAAGTGGATGACCCAGCAACTGACCTGGCCATAATATGCGCTGTACTTTCCTCCAACGAAGACATTGCCATTCCGAGTAATATTTCCTTTGCTGCTGAGGTTGGTCTTTCTGGTGAAATTCGTCCTGTTACAAGAATTGATGCCCGTATTTCTGAAGCAGAAAAACTCGGTCTGGAGAAAATATTTATCTCGGCTTACAGCAAGGGTATTGAGACTAAAAAACACAACATCGAAATTGTAAAAGTTAAAAAAGTGGAAAATGTTTTTTCTGCTTTGTTCGGGTAGATCTAAAACTCCGAAGTAAAACCCTTCTCCACCGCCTGCTGGATAATGGTTTTTTTTACCACACCCAAAAACGTGTTGTTGTAGCGAAACAGTTCAAGTTTATCCTTTTTGCGTTTCAGAAACTCTTCGCGCTTTTGGCTCAGCATTTTTATGATGGAGATATACTCCTGCCGTTCGCTTATCTTATCTTCTACAAATGTTTCCAGGTCTTCATCGCTTATCTGTTCCATTTTTGGCGGAAGAAAATTGCGCTCTATTCTTGAGTAATTGATGGTTTGTTTTCCGGCAAGATCAACCAAATCCCAGCCCGAATTTTTACCCTGATATAATTTGGTGCCTTTTAAAAAACTTCGCGCTTCTGTTTCCCAATCGCTTACGCTGTTGGTAAGCACATCCAGACGTTCCTGCATATCAAAACGGGTTTTTCCTGTTTCACCATAATAAATATAGGTGTTGTTAATTGCGCTGTTGGCCTCTACCAATAAATCGTTGTGATAGCTTTTTTCAAACACAATATTATTGCCTGCATTTAAAAGAATATTGGCAAATGTACCGTTGCCAACTTCGGCAAGGTCTTTCCATTCTGCCTCATCCCTTCCGCTGGTAATGTTTGGAAAGTACAGCGAAAATATTTTTATTCCTTGTTTTACCGCACTCTCAGCTGCTTTTCGGTAATCATAACCGTTGCTCAAAGGTCCGTTGCCCACCAAAAAAATCAGTTTTATAGCATTGTCATCTTTACTCCAGCTGAATTCATCCACCGCTTCTCTCAATGCATTTCCGAAATATACTTTTCCTTTGGTAGCATTGTCCTTAATGATAAACATTTCATTGGCCACATAATCAACATCGGAAGTAAGGTCCGATGCAATTTTTATGTAAGCATTCTCTTCTTTAAAACTTGGTCGGCCCAGCAGCATTAAACCGATGCGGTAATCAGGTTCAGGTTTTAAGCGCGAAATATCGTTATTGATTTCCCAGAAATTATTGCGCACCGATGAAAGTAAACCAGTGGTGCTGGAACTGATGTCAAGAATAAGTACAATGTCTAAAGGAGGTGATTTTGTTTCCTGCGCAAACCCGGAAATACTCAACAGTAGCACACTGAGGAAAATGCTAAAAAATTTAATCATATAATTAGATCCTGTCAAGCTGAGCGGATGAAACGCAAATGTAGGAATAAAGTTTTCCAATTAAGTACCTTTGCAACATGGACGAAGTATTTGAAGCCGAATGGAAAATAGTTGTAGCCCGAATTGAGCAGCAGTTTGGTGAAGATATTGACCTTCAAGGAATATTGTTTCTGGTGGGCGTTCAGGAGTTAGGGCAGGGTTTCCGCAAGTTCAGTAAAGACGAAAAGCTGAATGTAATGCACGTTGCAATCTGCACCTTATTGAGCAATTATGGCTACTACGAATTTGAAGGCTCTGATGAAGAAGGCTGGCCTCATTGGAAAGCTACTGAAAAACTGCCTTTACTTAAACCCGGCCAACAAATGCGCCTTATGAAAGAGGCGCTGATAGAGTATTTTAAGGAAGAATCATAAAAAAAGCCCCTTGAATTAGACGAGGGGCTTTTTAAAATATTAAAAAACTTGTATTAAGGACGTACAATAATCTTCTCTACTTCTTCTCCAGCTTCCAATTCAACATAACCTTCTGGGTCGCCATCTACAAAAACTTTCAAAATTCCCGGGTTTGCAAACTCAAAACGAGCAGTTCCATCGGTAAGCGTAGTTTCATTTTCATCGATTATGCATAGAGGATTTTCCACATCATCACACCATAATCTTATATCTGCACCAATAATTGGCTCTTCCAGCGAATCCTGAACTATCACTAATACTTTGCAGGTTTTGCTTTTTTTGCAGGAAGTAACTCCAAAACCAATAACTCCGGCTAGTAAAATAAGGCTTAAAATTGCTCTGAATTTCATTATTATCTTTGTTTAATAATGAATATTGTATGCATTTTATTTTTGTGCGAAACAAAATTAATAAAAATAAAACACCATGCTAAAATCTTTTATTTCGTTTGCGTTAAGTCTTTTCGTGTTTTTAACTGTTAATGCTCAAAGCGGGAAGGAACCGGTAGTGCAGATTTCAACTAATTACGGCATTATTAAGGTAAAGCTCTATAACGAAACCCCGGTTCACCGTGATAATTTCCTGAAACTGATAAAAGAAGGTAAATATGAGGAAACCGATTTTTACCGCGTTATCAATACCTTTATGATTCAAGGCGGTGAAGTGAAAGACGGTGGCAAAATGAAAACATTACCCGCAGAAATTGTTCCCGGAAAATACCACAAACGCGGAGCCTTAGCCGCAGCCCGCGAAGATGATCTTGTTAACCCCGATAAAGAATCTTCGCCTTCTGAGTTCTACATTGTGGTAGGAAAAGTTTATGAATACGATATGATGGACCGTATAGGCGAACGTATGGGTTATAAATTTAATGATGAGCAGAAGAGGATTTATTCAACAACTGGAGGTGCACCTCACTTGGATGGCGGCTATACCGTTTTCGGTGAAGTGATTGCAGGTATTGATGTAGTGGATAAAATTGCAGCCGCACCGGTAAATGGCGAAACCCCATTGGAAATTATTTCATTGAAAATGAAAGTTGTTGAATAATATCCTGTTAATTTCAAATAAGACATATGAGTTTCCAAATCACTTCATTTGAAGAATATAAAACTAATTACACCCAAAGCGTTGAAAACCCTGAGCAATTCTGGGCTGATAAAGCAGAACACTTTTTGTGGCGCAAAAAGTGGAACAAAGTTCTGGAATGGAATTTCACACAACCTGATGTAAAATGGTTTATTGGCGGAAAACTCAACATCACCGAGAATTGCCTCGATCGCCATTTAATTGAAAGAGGCGACCAGACTGCCATCGTCTGGGAACCCAATAATCCAAATGAAGAGGTACGAAAACTGACATACACTGAACTTCACGAAGAGGTTTGTCGCTTTGCCAATGTTCTTAAAAATAACGGAGCAAATAAAGGCGACCGCATCTGCATTTATATGCCAATGGTTCCGGAACTAGCAATTGCGGTTTTGGCTTGTGCGCGGATTGGAGCTATTCATTCGGTAGTGTTTGGTGGCTTCTCATTCAGTTCTCTTGCTGACAGAATAAATGATGCAGAATGCAGAATTGTTATAACAGCAGATGGCGCTTACAGAGGCGCAAAAGATATCCCACTGAAAGCAATTGTGGATGAGGCATTACAAAATTGCCCTTCGGTGAAAAAGGTTATCACACTTAAACGCACCGGAATTGAAGTGAGCATGCAAAGCGAAAGAGATGTCTGGTGGCACAATGAAGTTAAGAATGCAATTAAAGAGTGTGTTGCAGAAGAAATGGACTCCGAAGACAAACTCTTTATTCTTTATACTTCCGGCTCAACCGGCAAGCCCAAAGGCGTAGTGCATTCAACAGGAGGGTATATGGTTTACACCGCCTATACTTTTCAAAATGTATTTCAATACAAACCAAATGAAGTTTTCTGGTGTACTGCTGATGTGGGTTGGATAACAGGGCATAGTTATTTAATTTATGGTCCGCTTCTTTCAGGGGCAACAACTCTTATTTTTGAAGGCATTCCAACCTTTCCGGATGCAGGAAGATTTTGGAACGTGATTGATAAACACAAGGTGAATATTTTTTACACAGCTCCAACTGCAATCCGCTCATTGGAAGCAATGGGACTGGATTTTGTGAAGCCTTATAAATTGGATTCGTTGCGTGTACTTGGTAGTGTGGGCGAACCGATTAATGAAGAAGCATGGCATTGGTATGACGAAAATATAGGCAAGAAAAATTGCCCGATTGTAGATACCTGGTGGCAAACTGAAACAGGTGGCATTATGATTTCGCCTTTAGCCGGAATTACGAAAACTAAACCATCTTTTGCAACCCTTCCGTTGCCGGGAATTCAACCGGTATTATTAGATGAAAAAGGAACTGTATTAGAAGAAAATAATGTAGTAGGTCGTTTGTGTATGAAGGTTCCCTGGCCTTCCATTATCCGAACTACGTATGGAAATGATGAACGTTGTCACGATGCTTATTTCTCACAATTCAAGGGCTATTATTTTACAGGCGATGGGTGCAAACGCGATGAAAATGGTTATTACAGAATCACAGGTCGTGTGGATGATGTAATAAAAGTTTCAGGGCATTTATTAGGAACTGCTGAAATTGAAAATGCTATTAATGAACATCCAGATATTGTAGAAAGTGCTGTGGTTGGTTTCCCGCACGACATAAAAGGTTGGGGTATTTACGCCTTTGTGATTGATGAACATGGAAGAACAGATACCG
>SXHM01000195.1 GCA_005773695.1 Bacteroidota bacterium | reverse complement strand
TTTTCGCCCTCTGCTCCGGGCTACCATGAATACTCCTGCACATATATACTTAACGACAATAAAGATTTTTACCTGGCACTTATTAACTCAGCTGACTTTAATACAGATACAACAGTTTATTTCCGGTTTTTTACCAACGATGGAGACCATCAACAAAACACACAGTTTCCCCGCAATGAATCAATTATCCAATATAAAACGTTTTATTCGTTTTATGTAACTCCATAAAACTTTTTGATAATGGACATTAAAAAATTATTTGTTCTTTTTTTAGTCTCTTTGACTGTTGTTTCGTGCAAAAAGGCAGAAGAAATTGGACCAATTCCTGAGATTGAATTTATTAGTGTTACACCGGAAAATGTTCAGGAATATGCAGATTCTTTAGTGTTTACGATTAAATATCGTGATGGCGATGGCGACCTGGGCGAGAATACTTCCGGTGCCGAGAATTTCTTTCTTGCCGACAGTCGTAACAATGTGATTTACAAATTCCGCATACCTCAGCTAGCTCCTGATAATTCAAGTATTATCATTGAAGGAAACCTGAATGTTACGCTTGCAAATACGGCAATCATTGATGGCTCGACCTCACAAACTTTTACTTACAGCATTTATGTAAAAGACCGTGCAGGCAACCAAAGCAACACAGTAGTTACTTCGCCTGTAACAGTTACCCAATAACGTTTAGCTTTTAATTACAAGCTCGTCTATCAGACGTTTACAACCTCCGAATTTGTCTATCATGAACAAAACATAGCGTATATCAACGCTAATTGTGCGCGCATAATTTGGGTCGTAATATAAATCAGAAATCATCGACTCCCAGTTGCCGTCAAAGGCAATACCTACAAGATTTCCTTCACCGTCAATCAGCGGACTGCCGCTGTTTCCGCCTGTTATATCGTTTCCACTAATCAGGCAAATATTTAATGTGTCGTTTTTAGAGTATTGTCCGAAATCTTTTGCAACCAACAAATCGTGCAATTTTTTAGGCACATCAAACTCCGGATCTCCTGGCTTTTCTTTTGCAAGAATTTGGTAATGGTGTGTGTAAAATGTTTTGAATTCTTTATCGCGCGTTGTGTAAGGTTTTACCTGACCGTAACTCAAACGCATGGATGAATTAGCATCAGGATAATAGAATTTATCAGGATGCATTTCGCGTTGCGCCTTGATGTAATTTTTTTGCAATGACTCATTTTGCATTTCAAAAAGGTAAAGCTCCATATTGCTCATTTGGTAAAGCTCAACAACACTGAGAATGTATTTCATTCCTTCGTCAGCATCTAGTTTTTTCAATGATGGTTTACTTAAAAAAGCAGTTGCTTTTTTCTCACTAAATAAGATTGATTTTGCAGCTATTAAATCTGCATATTGCTCATATACATTTTTTCCGGGCTTGTCCTTTAGCTTTAAAAACGTTTTAGAATTGAATATGCTTAATTGTTGTGTGGCAGGCAAATCATCATGCATTAATTTTAATGCCATTGCAAGCATTTTCTTATCTGTTCCAGCAAGATATTCTTTAAACTGTTCTCCGGTTGCGGCTTTGATTTGTTCCACTAAAGGTGAAGCGTCTTCTTTTTTGGAAAGCAATTCGCGCAGGCTGTAAAATTGAAATCCATAACCTGTAAATGCCGGAGCAAATGCTGCAACGTTTATGTAATTTTCTAAATTTTTTATTTCTGTTGTGCTTTCATAAAGCGCATCAAATTCTGTTAAGATATTTCCGTACTCTTTCTTGCGTGTTTCGTCCTGTTCAACCCAAGTTGTAAAAGCTTTTTCCTGTTCTTGTTTTGTGTTTATGAAGCCGGTTGAGCCAGCACCTTCTACAACACCTTTGAAGTATTTCCATGAGTTTGCCAATGATGCATAATCGGCAGCCATAGCAAGGTTTGTTTTTGGATCGGCATCCATCTCAGTTTTCATAACCGCAAGACGCGCTTCCAGTATTTTAACGTAAGATGGATAATTGCTGTTGATGTGTTGTTCAATTGCTGGCGAGGCAAGAAAGCGGTCTGTCTGACCAGGAAATCCGAATGTCATAGTGAAATCACCTTCTTTCATTCCTTTCAACGAAACAGGCAAAAAATGAGCAGGTTTGTAAGGCAAATTTTCGGGTGAGTAATCTGCCGGTTCGTTGTCTTTTCCGGCATAAATGCGGAAAACAGAAAAATCGCAGGTATGACGCGGCCACATCCAGTTGTCGGTATCGCCACCAAATTTCCCTACTACTTCAGGCGGAGTTCCAACCAAGCGAACATCACGAAAAACACGATACACCATCAGGTAATGTTCTGCGCCTTCAAACATAGAAAATACGCCAGCTGTAAATTTTCCCTCTTCTTCAGCTTCTCCGGCAATCACTGCTTTTTCCAGTTCCTGATCCTCTGCTTCATTTACACGCTTGCTTACATCCTGCATGTGAACAAGAATAGAAACCGTTAATCCCTGCGCAGGCAATTCATCGTTCAAAGTAGTTGCCCAAAAACCATCCTGTAAATGATTTTTTTCGGGAGTACTTAATCCCGCAATTGCATCATATCCGCAGTGATGATTTGTAAATAATAAACCTTTGTCGGAAACAATTTCACCGGAACAAAAATCACCAACTTGAACAATGGCATCTTTCAGGCTTGAGTGATTGATGTTATAAATATCTTCCGGTTTTAGTTTGCATCCTAACTTTTGCATGTTTCCGCTGATGACATCGGCATAAATTGGAAGCCACATTCCTTCATCAGCAAAACTGAAAATGGAACGAATGAAAAGCAGAGAAACTAAAACAGATTTAAGAATAAGATTTTTTAACATTTGGATATTTTTGATTTTGTAAACGTTTAAAATTTCGGGTGGCGAAGTTAGACCTTTTTCAACCTGTGGTTTTTGAAATTTGTCCGTTTTAGACAAATCTTAACATATTTTAACGAAAAATGCCATAAATGAGGCTCTGAAAGACTTACAGAATAAGGGTTTCAGAAGCTGCCGTTTTTAAGAGCAACAGACGAATTTTCGCTGAAAAAGAGGGGCGGAATACCGCAGAAGAGAGAAATGCGCTAAAAACGCTTAAAAAGTATCTTTTTTGAAGATATATACCTGACTTGATGATGTCCCTTGCTTTGAAATGGCTTTGATGTTAGAAATAAAGCCTCTCCACCCAGCTCGGATTATTCCTAATCCGGCTGATTTACCTCTTTCCTGAGCCATGTATTTTTCGCTTAACATGCTGACATAGAACGAGTCAAGTGGCATTGGAAGCGTTTTTTCAAGGCTTAAACCCTTGTTTTTAAAGTATTTTTCGGTGGTTTTAGGCACAAAATGGTATAAATGCCTTGGAACATCGTAAGCTGCCCAGTATTTTCCGTAAATCTGAGCATCGTAACTATTGCAGTTTGGAACCGCAATCAATAAAATGCCCCCGGGTTTTAAGAAGGTTAAAATAGTTTCAACGGTTTTGTCTAGTTCTGAGATATGTTCCAGAACATGCCAAAGAGTTATAATACTAAAACTATTTTTCTCAAAACTGTTTTGAAATAATTCTGAATGGATTTCTGTTTTCAGTAATTCTTCTGCTGTGTTTCTTGCGAGGTCATTAGGTTCAATTCCTGATACCTCCCAGCCCGATAC
>SXHM01000017.1 GCA_005773695.1 Bacteroidota bacterium | reverse complement strand
CCAGCAAGCAAGAAAAGCATCTGATAATGCAATTCCCATTTTAGCATATCCGATAGCAGCTGTTTCAAGATTTGAGTTTTCATTAATGAGCAAATTGCGCAACATTGAAATGCTGTGTCCGGGAGGCGTTATACTTCCACCGCCATCAGCCCAATATTGAGCAATAGTTACATGATTGGCAGTATTATTATTTACCTGATAATAAACCTGAAAAGCATAGGCATAAAAAGGAGAAGTTACATCAGTAGAAAAACTTGGAGGAGGACCTGGAATAACACTTGTTGTGTCATCGGTTACAAAAGGACGATGTGATCCCCAATATGGCTGCAAAGCAGTCTGGCTTCCGAAAGCCTGCCACAAACCGGGGCCAACCGGAGGAACATAACTTGGAGGGAAGTTAGCAGTGTAAGCCAGATGCCCGCCATCGGTTTTAGAAAACTGGAAAACATCGTTACCTATAGCTTCGCCATAGGTTTTTGAGTCGGAATAATCCTGGGCAGAAAGTTGTCCTTCAAAAAGTGTGTTATAATAATCGCGGATAGCGTACAGCGAATCTTTATTAATTTGTGAAGCATTTGCCCACAAGCTATCAATAACAGAAGCCAACGCATTATTAGCTACAGTAGGCCAGTGGTAATTTGCATTCCCATCGGCAGGGGTAAGATTTGTAAACTCGGGAATAGCTCCTACAGTTGAAGTCATAGTTGGAATTCCTGCAACAACTGCTTCGTAAAGCGCAAGACCTGAAAAGCCAAAAGCACGAGAAGCAACGGGGGGCGTAAAGCCTGTGCCCTCTTTAGTAAGCTTTAACGTAAAGCTGAAATAATGATTAGGCACATCGGCATTGTAAGTGCTTGCATCCTGCGCATTAGATGCAAAAAAAGACATTGTTAAAAATGCGAGTAAAAGTTTTTTCATTCGGAATAGTTATTGGATTAACGACAAAAATATAAAACAATCCGCTAAACGGAAAGTAACTCAAGGCAGGTTGTAAAGGAAATTAATTGAATTGGGTTACACAAATTTTTCTCCTTTGGAGATGGTAACATCGTTTACAATCAGTTTAATTTTTTGTTCTTCAGTTTTGCGGCAAACTAAAAGAATTCCATCAGACTCAACTACTATGAAATCTTCAAGTCCTTCCAAAACAACCAACTGTTCTTTAGGAACATTAACGATGCAGTTTTTGGTATCATAAACCACTACGTTTTTTCCGATGATGGTATTTCCGTCTTCGTTTTTGTTGGCATATTCATAAAGTGAGCCCCAGGTTCCTAAGTCACTCCAACCAATATCTGCTGATAAAACATAAACATTTTTAGCTTTTTCCATCACGGCATAGTCAATGGAAATATTTTTGCAAACAGTATATGCTTTTTTAATGAAGGCTTCTTCAGCAGGTGTTCCGTATAGTGTTTTTCCTTCGCCAAAAACCTGGAACATATCACTTGCATGGTCGCGGAAGGCACTGAGTATGCTTTTTGCCGACCAGATAAAAATTCCGGAATTCCACAGGAAATCTCCGCTGGCAAGAAATTGCTTTGCCATGTCAAGGTCGGGCTTTTCGGTAAAGGTTTTAACTTTTCGCGATTCCCCGTTGCCATTTAAAAACTCTTGCTCGTTGAATTGGATATAACCATAACCGGTATCAGGGCGCGAAGGTTTAATACCAAGCGTGCAAAGCACATCATGTTTTGCCGTTGTTTCCAATGCTTTATTGATAACGTTTACAAAACCTTCGGTATTCAGAATAAGATGATCCGATGGAGCCACCACCATATTTGCATCTGGGTTTATAGCGCTGATGCGGAAAGCTGCATAAGCCACGCAAGGCGCAGTATTCTTGCGGCTTGGTTCGCAGATGATTTGCTCGTTTGTAAGAGCAGGCAACTGTTCTTTTACTAATTCGCGGTAACTTTCATTGGTTACCACATATATATTTTCGGTCGGGCAAATTTTCCCGAAACGATCGTAAGTTTGTTGTATCAGCGTTTTACCTGTTCCCAGTACATCAAGGAATTGCTTTGGATGCGGAGTGCGGCTCATGGGCCAGAACCTTGTTCCTACCCCGCCTGCCATGATTACTACGTAATTGTTTTTCATCCTCTAAACTTTTCTCGCATCGTCATGCTGAACTTGCTTCAGCATCTTTCTCATAAGACCCTGAAAAAAGTTCAGGGTGACGAGTTCCTTTTCTTATCCTTTTTTCAATTTAGAAAGCGCAGTGCGCAGTTGTGCAATTACTTTTTCAATTTCTTCGGTTTTTACAGTGCCTATGGAAAGGCGATACCAGTTTGATTCGCTTGAAGTGCCGAATGCATAGAAAGGAACCAATGCTGTTTTTGCCTCATCCAATAAATAAGAAGTAATGTCTTGTGTTGTTGAAAGTGTTTTACCATCTGCGGTTTTGTAACCGTGTAATGAGAACTGAACAGTGAGGTACATTGCCCCTTGCGGAGCAATTGCATCCACAGCAAAACCTTCGTTTTTCAAAGATTGAAACCCATTGTAAAACCCGGCTAAACGTTCTGAAACATTTTTATTTATCCAGTTCAGATATTCATCCACTTCGGTTTCTTTTTCAAGATAAACGGCAGTAGCAACCTGCTCTGCTTTTGGCGACCATGCTCCCACATGAGAAAGCAGTGCTCGCATTTTGTCAATTATTTTTTGCGGACCAAATGCCCAACCTACTCGAACTCCTGTTGATGCAAATGCTTTTGAAATTCCGTCAATGTAAATAGTATAGTTAATCATTTCGGGACGCAGACTAACTGGATCGTAATGTTTATTTCCGGTCATGGTTAATGCCCAGTAAATCTGGTCGTACATGAGATAAAGAGGTTTGCGTCCTTCTTCGCGTCTTGCGTTTTCTTCCAGGATTATATCACAGATTTGTTCCAGCCCTTCTTTACTGAACATAGTTCCGGTAGGGTTTAACGGTGAGCACAAGGCAATAACTGTAGCATCGCTCAGATGTGGTTTTAAATCAGCAGCCGAAGGCATGAATTTGTTTTCGGCAGAAGTTTCTATCTCTACTTTTTTGCAGGAAGAAAGGTGTGTATAATGGTTATTGTTCCAACTTGGAACTGGATAGATTACTGTATCGCCCGGATCTAACAAAGCGGTGAATGTTGCGTAAATCAATGGGCGAGCACCTGCCGAAATAAGGATTTGATTTTCGGAATAATCTAGATGTCCTTTGCGTTTCAGGTATTTTGAAACTGCTTTGCGCAACTCACTAATTCCATTGGCTGCCGGATAATTGGTTTGGTTGTTTTCGTAGGCCTTAATTATTTCAGATTTCAAACCATCTGGAATAGGGAAGATGTTGGAGTTGAAATCTCCGATGGTGAGGTTGTATATTTTTTCACCGTTCTTAATCTTCTCGTTCACCTCGTTAGCGATTTTTATGATTTCGC
Source organism: Bacteroidota bacterium (assembly GCA_005773695.1). The sequence continues at coordinate 6,253 of SXHM01000017.1, read as the reverse complement.
TGGCAATAAGGTTTTCGGCTATTTCGGATACAATTAATTCTCGGGTGGTTGTGGCTGCCATTGTATTCATCTGGTTAGATTCCTTTGATTGCCGGCAAAGATAAAAAAATGGTGTTTGGGCGGGAATTATTTTTGAACTCCCTCCCAAAGCTCCTGAGTTCTTTTATTCCACTGCTTTTGCAGGGTTCAGCAAATCATAAAACTGGTCGAGTTTCGGCAAAATGATGATACGTGTTCTGCGATTGGTAGCACGTCCCTCTACAGTGTCATTAGATGCAAGTGCATTAAACTGCCCGCGGCCTGCTGCAATAAGACGGTTGGGATCAATTTTATAATCATTTTGCAATACACGAACTACTGCTGTTGCGCGTTTTACACTTAAATCCCAGTTGTCGGCAGTGCAATCATTTTTAATTGGAACACTGTCAGTGTAGCCTTCTACCATCACCTCCATTTCAGTTCTTGAGCTAACGATAGCAGCAATTTTACCCAACACTTCTTTTGCCCTTGAAGTTAAATTTGCGCTTCCGCTTTGATAGAGCATTTTATCTGAAAGATTTATGAAAACAACTGTTTTATCCACTTTGATTTCCACATCGTTGTCGTCCAATCCTTCTTTCAAAACACCTTTCAGATTTACAGCCAACGCAAGGTTAATTGAATCTGCTTTTGTTTTTGCAGCCTGCAAAAGTTGGATGTATTTGTCTTTTTTCTCTAATTGCTCCAGTGTTTTATTAATGTTCTGGTTTGCCGCCTGAGAAAGAACTGTTAAATCACCAACTTGCGTTACTTGTTTGTCACGTTGTTGTTTGCAATCATTAAGTTGCTCCGTCAAATACTTCAATGATGTGCGTGCTTCAATTAAGTCAGTGGAGTAACGGTTGCGCTCATCTTCGCATTTCATTAATAACTCGTTAGCGTTTTTTAGCTCGCTTTCTTTCTTAGCCTGTAGTTCCAAAAATTTCTTTTTGCTTACGCAAGAAGATACAGTAACAATAAGGCTGAATGCAATAAAAATATTAAAAAGTAATTTCATTATAGTTTTAGTTTATTCGGCAAAAGTAGAAATAAAACGATGGAGCAAAAAAATTAATAAAATACTACCTCCACCCTTCTGTTATTTTGCCTGCCCTCTTCAGAGATATTTGAGGAAATTGGTTGCGAATCTCCCATACCACTAAAGGAAAGTTTAGTTAAACTGATATTCTTTTCTATCAGAAAATTCAAAACCTTTTCTGCACGGTTTTTTGAAAGTACAAGGTTATCTTCTTTATTTCCTAAGTTATCGGTATGTCCTATGATATTTGCTTTTACATCCGGATTATTGATTAAATATTCTGCAAGTTGATTTAATTCAGTATATGATGAAGGAAGTAAATCTGATTTGCCCGATTCAAATACAATGTTTTTAAAAATATGAGGCTTGCCGGTTTCGTAAACTTTCGGGGATTCGTTTGCTGCAATTTTTTTATCAATAAGTTCATTAGAAGTTTTAACTATATCTAAAGGCGTCAACATAAAATCATCAATAAAATAATGAGCGTAATTTCTCTTTCCTGGTATTTCTACATTGAAATTCATAATAGTAAATTCTGTTTTTTCTCGGTAAACAAAACAACCGAAAGTAAGATACTTTTCTGTGCCGTTGGCATCATAAACAGCGCTTAGCAGTGTCCACTCTTCTGAATTATTATATCCGGCCTCATTCCTGAAAACCAAAGATGGAGTTGACATCGGAGGTCCGTATTTCTGCAATCTGAATGTGTCGGGAGAAAAAACAATACAGAAGCCCTTCATAGAGCCCAGCCATTTTGCATCACCCCGGCTGATGTATACTTCCACTTGATAACTTCTTCCTTTCTCAAGTGGTTTTATTAATTGGGTTTGCAGATACTCCCGGTAATTTCTGGTGATGCAGATACCTGCATAAGCTTTGCCTGAATGTGGTTCCTGTTTGCCAAAGAAATTCTTATTCGTGTTGGATTTTTTGCTTTTTGCCTCAGCATGAAAATAATCACCTCCACCTGTCAAAACCGGGTTTATCCAATTCTCAAGGCAGTTTTTTCCTTGTCCGATATCAGTAGGCAAGTCTTTATGCTTTTCGAAATCTGAATTGGAAATCAGGTTTTCCTGTGCGCACAATTTGCCAAAAGCAATTAATACTAAGAGAAGGATGTGCAAAATTTTCATGCTATAAATAATTTCCAAATATCCGATAATTTGATCAAAGATTTTTTTGTAACATTGTTTGCAGAGTTTAATCAAAGCATATTTTATTTTTGTGCAGATAAAATCTATAACAATGAATAAATCCAATCTATATTTAATAGCAGCAATTTCTGTTTCTCTTTTTCTAAACAGTTGCTCTAATCAACCGGAACAACAAAAGGAAGCAAGCACCGAAAACGAAGAATCAAAAATAGACGCAGAAATAAATCCACGTTTAACTGCTTTTGCAGCATTACCTGTAGTTGCAGAAAATCCTGACAATCCTGCAACGGATGCAAAAGTAAAATTGGGTCATGCTTTATATTTTGATACACGACTGTCAAAAGAAGGAACAATCAGTTGTAACTCGTGCCACAATCTGGAAACTTTTGGTGTGGACAACTTACCAACTTCGCCCGGTGATGCCGGAAAAAATGGTGAACGCAATTCGCCTACTGTTTTGAATGCCTCTTTACACACCACACAATTCTGGGACAGCCGCGCAAAAGATGTGGAAGAACAAGCAGGAATGCCAATTTTAAATCCGGTGGAAATGATGATTCCTGATGAAGCGTTTTTGGTAGAACGCCTTTCAGCCGTTCCAGAATACAAACTATTATTCAACGAAGCATTTCCCGGAAAAGGAATAACATACCAAAACTTGCAATTGGCTATTGCCGCTTTTGAACGTAAACTTATTACTCCTTCGCGCTTCGATAAATACATTGCAGGTGATAACACTGCGTTGACGCTAGAAGAGAAAAAAGGATTGAATAATTTTATAAAAATTGGCTGTACAACTTGTCACAATGGGTCAACTTTAGGAGGAAACATGATGCAAAAATTCGGTGTTCACCGTGAGTACTGGACTCTGACAGAAAGTAAAAAGATTGATGACGGCAAAGCAGCTCTGACCAAAGTGGAAAGCGATAAATACATTTTTAAAGTTCCTTCACTTCGTAATATAGAAAAAACGTATCCCTATTTTCATGATGGTAGTGTTCCAGATTTGAAAAAAGCAATTCAGATTATGGCTGTTGCACAATTAGCTTACCGCATGAGTCCTGAGGAACTAAATTCGGTAGAAGCCTTTTTGAAATCGTTGACAGGAGATATTGCTGCGGAATACAAAAAAGCTCCTGCGCTTTAATTACTGAATCATTCCCGCAGCAACGGTCTCGTTGGTTCCTTCATCAACAAGAATAAGGCTTCCGGTTATGCGGTTGCGTTTATAGCTGTCTTTAAATAAAGGTTTGGTGGTTCGCAAGCGTGCGTGAAAAATATCGTTCATTTTTACACTCTTGTCTTCTTCCAGTTTATTGAGTGTGTTGATGTCAACCTTGTAATTTATTTCTTTAATAACGGCACGTGCATCATTGCTGGTGTGTTTCAAAAAAAATTTTGCACCAGGTTGTGGTGACTTATTATTGAGCCAGCATAACATTGCATCCACATCCTGTGTGCTTTCGGGTTGATTTTCTTTTTTCACAATCATGTCACCGCGGCTGATATCTATCTCATCTTCTAACGTGATGGAAACCGACATGGGTGCGAACGCCTCATCCAGCGAACCATCCAAGGTTGCAATAGATTTTATTTTTGAAGTGAGGCCCGAAGTCAATGCAACTACTTCATCTCCGGGTTTAAAAATTCCTCCGGCAATTCTGCCGGCATAGCCGCGGTAATCATGGAACTCATCTGTGTGCGGACGAATAACATATTGCACCGGGAAACGCGCATCCTCATGATTCCAGTCGCTGCCTATGTGTACATTTTCCAGCGTGTTTAAAAGCGGAGAACCTTTGAACCAATCCATATTAGTTGAACGGTCAACCACATTATCGCCATGCAGTGCAGAAATGGGGACAAACTCAATATCCTGAACATCCAAATGCGATGCAAAATTTTTGTATTCTGTAACAATGCGGTTGTAAACTTCTTCGCTGAAATCCACTAAATCCATTTTGTTTACACACACAATCAGGTGAGGAATTTTCAACAGCGATGCAATAAACGAATGTCGACAGGTTTGTTCAATCACACCTTTTCGTGCATCAATTAAAATCAACGCAAGGTTAGCTGTTGATGCACCTGTAATCATATTGCGCGTATACTGAATATGTCCGGGAGTATCGGCAATAATGAATTTGCGTTTGGGTGTTGCGAAGTAGCGATACGCTACATCAATGGTAATTCCTTGTTCTCGCTCGGCACGCAAGCCATCTGTCAATAAGGAGAGGTCAACATGCTGTAATCCTTTTTTTTCGCTTGATGCTTTTACTGCATCCAACTGGTCTTCAAAGATTGATTTACTGTCGTATAACAACCTGCCAATTAATGTGCTTTTTCCGTCATCAACTGAACCAGCAGTTGTGAAGCGCAAAAGTTCCATATCCAAATATCCTTGTGTATCCATTTTAAAAGTATCCTGATTTTTTTCTGTCTTCCATTGCGGCCTCACTTCTTCTATCATCAATTCTGCTACCTCTTTCTGTTACCCGCGTTGCTGCAACTTCTTCTACAATTTCTTCTACTGAATTTGCGGTGGATAAAACTGCACCCGTGCAACTGATATCACCAATGGTGCGGAAGCGCACCTGCATTTTTTCTACTTTCTCCGTTGGCTTGAGAGGGATAACATTTGCATGTGCATAAATTACTCCGTCTCTGACAAAGCACTCACGCTCATGTGTAAAATACAACGAAGGCATTTCAATTTTTTCATGAAGAATGTATTGCCATACATCCATCTCGGTCCAGTTGCTGATTGGAAAAACACGAAAATGCTCACCAATGTGTTTTTTACCGTTGAAAATATTCCAGAGCTCAGGGCGCTGATTTTTCGGGTCCCACTGACCAAACTCATCACGGTGAGAAAAGAAACGTTCTTTGGCTCTTGCTTTTTCTTCGTCTCTGCGGGCTCCGCCTATGCAGGCATCGAATTTGTATTTTTCTATTGTATCTAAAAGTGTTACCGTTTGCAAAACATTTCTGCTTGCATTATATCCTTTTTCTTCGGTCACTCTTCCTCTGTCAATACTTTCCTGAACAGAGCCAATGATTAATTGTGCTCCGTATTTTTTTACAAGGTTATCGCGGTAAACAAGTGTTTCTTCAAAATTGTGTCCGGTATCAACATGCACTAACGGAAACGGAATGTTGGCAGGGAAAAAAGCTTTTCGTGCCAAGTGAAAACAAACAATGCTGTCTTTGCCTCCTGAAAAAAGCAATGCCGGTTTTTCGAACTGTGCTGCCACTTCGCGAATAACAAAAATGGATTCGGCTTCTAATTCTTTTAAATGGGAGAGTTGATATGATTTCATTGCTCTAATTCTATTTTCGGCAAAACAAATTCAATAATTTGCTGAACACATTCTTCTACACTCTGCAAATGTGTGTTTAGTATTAGTTCAGGATTTTCGGGCTTCTCGTAAGGTGAATCAATTCCTGTAAAGTTTTTCAACTCGCCTTTGCGCGCTTTTTTATAGAGGCCTTTTACATCGCGTTGTTCGCAAATTTCCAAGGGGCAATTTACAAATACCTCTACAAATTCTTCACCCAACAATTTGCGAACAATTTTGCGGTCGCCTGCAAAGGGTGAGATAAATGCAGCGATAACCAGAGTTCCCGAATCAACAAATAGTTTTGCAACCTCACCTGTTCTGCGGATATTTTCTTTTCTTGCTTCTTCTGTAAACGATAAATCTTTATTCAAACCTGTTCTCAAAATGTCTCCGTCTAATGTATAGGTGTGTATTTTTTTTGCAAAAAGCTGTTGCTCCAAATCAATGGCAATGGTAGATTTTCCGGCACCTGAAAGACCAGTAAGCCACACGGCAAGTCCTTTGTGGCCTTTTAATTTGTTGCGTTCGGTTTTACTTATATTTTTCATCGGGGTAGCAAAAGTATTGAATTATAAGTTTTAATTTCTTTCTATACATTTACCTTACTAATTTTAAAAACATGAAACTAAAATCGACTCTTTTACTTCTTGGTTTTTCTTCTGTTGCATTTGCACAAAATCAGGTTCCTGTTATTTCAAATG
>SXHM01000004.1 GCA_005773695.1 Bacteroidota bacterium | reverse complement strand
GTTTTGGCAAGTTGTTTTGGGCAATGGAAGTCTGCAACAGCTCATTGGTAATAGATGAGGCGTAATTTTCCATTTCTTTTTGAAACACCCTTGCATCTGCTTCGTTGTTCTCGATTTTCTGCAATGTGAGTTCCCATTCGGCTGTCATTGCCACGTCTGCAATTTTTCGATTTTTGACTAATTCGTAAACCTGTAATCCTTTTTCAGTTGGTATTAAAGATTTCTTATCTCGTTGGATATAATTTCGAGTAAACAGGGTTTCGATGATGGAGGCCCTTGTAGCGGGAGTGCCGATACCGATGTTTTGCAACGCTTTCCGTTCGTCTTCATTTTCTATTTCTCTTCCAGCACTTTCCATAACTGATAAAAGTCCTGCTTCGGTATAAATTACAGGTGGTTTGGTTTTCTTTTCGAGAACGGAAGCTTCTTTTATTTTGAGTTCATCTCCTTTTTTCAGTTCGGGTAAATCCTGCACAGGTTCTGTATCATCATCGGAGAAACTACCTTTAATAGAACGCCAGCCTGCTTCTAAAATTTTGAAGCCCTTTGCAGTAAAATCATAATGCAAAACTTGTAAACTGACATCAGTAATCTCTTTAATACAAGCTTGAGAAAGAGCTTCGAGCAAACGAAAAGCAATCATATCATAAACGGCATTTTCTTTTGCGTTCAGTGCTGATGGGATTTTGTCTGTAATCAATAATCCGTGGTGGTCGGTAACACGCAAATCGTTCACGATACGTTTATTGAACCGTCCCCATTTCATTTTTGTAATCGCTTGTTTGCAGCTTTCTCTGTCCTGTAAAGCCCTTACAAGATTGGGTATTTCTGCCCAAACATCTTCGGGAATATATTTGCTTCCTGTTCGAGGATAAGTGATAAACTTCTTTTCGTAAAGACTTTGGGCAATATTAAGGGTTTCGTCAGCAGAAAGATTGAGTTTTTTATTCGCTTCTTTCTGCAATCCTGTCAAGTCAAACAACAAAGGCGGTTGCTCCGTGACGCTTTTGGTTTCTACTGATGTAATTGTTGCAGTTCCGCTTCGTTGAATGGCTTTCAGCGTATCAACGGCAAGTTTTTGGTCTTCCCATTTTGTTTTGGAAATACTTTTAAAATCTATCAACTCTTTATTATGCGATAGCTGTATCTGCCAATAATTCTTAACCTTAAAATTCCTGTTTTCCAAATAACGTTTGCATATCAAAGCCAAGGTAGGCGTTTGAACTCTTCCGAGGGAATAGATACCATTTCCTGCGGCAATGCTCAATGCTTGTGTAGCATTGATGCCAACTAGCCAATCAGCACGGCTTCTGCCTTGTGCAGCTTGGTATAATCCATCAAATTCGTTTCCGGGTTTTAGACTTTCAAATCCTTGTTTGATGGCTTTTTCGGTCAATGAACTTATCCAAAGGCGTTCAAAAGGTTTGTTGCATTTCAAATATTCGTAGATGTAACGATATATCAATTCGCCTTCACGTCCTGCATCGGTAGCCACAATAATGCTTTCGCTTTTATTGAAAAGCTGTTCAATAATTTTCAGTTGCTTTAACGCTCCTGTATCGGCCGTATAGCTTTTATCTTTTTTCACTTTCCGAACGGTTAATAAAAAAGGATCGGGCAAAATCGGCAACGCTGTTTTATCAAATCCCGAAATGCCATAATCTTCGGGCATTCCCAATCCTATTAAATGTCCGAATGCCCAGGTAACAAAATAGCTGTTGCCTGTCAGGTAGCCGTCCTTTTTATCGGATGCTCCCACAAGTCCGGCTATTTCCCTTGCTACGCTTGGTTTTTCTGCAATGATTGTTTTCATACTTTAAGATATTTTTTTGCCTCTGTTTTTCGCTGGAGCTTTGGGCTTTTCCTGTTGCTCCTGCTGTTGCTTGTTTTTCGGTTCTTGTTGACCAGACTTCAAAGGATCTTTGATGTTCTTAGTGGCCTCATTGGTTTTGCCTTCAGAATTGACCGCAGTTTGCGTTTTATGAGCTTCGGTCGGTTTTATCCTTTCCTTATATTGATTTGGAAATTCAAAATTGGTTTTTCCATTTTCTTTATTGAAAGTGATATAACCTTGATATGGTTGTCCTTTTTTATCCTTCAATCCATCAATGTAGATGGTTTGACCGTTTTTGAAATCTTTGTGTTGCTCGTCGGTTAGTTCTTTTCCTCGGAAAGTTTTTGGAACTTCCTGTGTTTGATTTTGTTGCTTGCTTTGCTCATTATTCTGTCCGTTGCTTTGCGTTTGCCTGTTAGAATTGTTGCGGTCAAACAGAAACTCCACATATCGCTTATCTGCATTGAACTGTACCGTTGCCGAAAATTCTGTTCCTTTGGTAGAGATCATACCTTCTAAATAAAGTGGTTTGCCTTCCAGTAGAGTTTGCTTTTGCTCCTCATTCAGTTTTATACCTTTAATTTCATCGGGAATTTTTATAAAATCCGTCCTCAATGCAATTACATCATTGGTTAACCTGTCTATACTGATAATGGATGGCATCAGTTCGCCCGTTTTGGAATTTTTCAAATCTACCACACGCCCCATATTACCCCTTTCAAGCAGGTTCTTTTTGTCTTCATCCGTAAACTTGTGTCCGAAAAATTCAAAATGCAAATTGGGCTCTTTTTTGATGCCGTGTATTCCTACCACAACTTTTCCGTCTTCGGCTTGCTGTAAAGACAAGCGGGCATCTGTACGAAGAATTGTACCGCCGAGGTTAACACCAATCGGTAGGAGTTCATTTGTTTTATAACCTTTTAATAAAGGTTCAAGTAGGTTTCTCTTTTCAAGGTATTCCTTGCTTAATCCCAGATTGGTCATAGTATCCCAATCAATCTGCTCCGGTTTGTAGCGGTATTCGCTTGCTTCCTGTGTTGTTTGTGTTGTTGCCATATTATTTTGATTTACTTGTTTCTTATCCTGTTGCTGTTCTATTTTTACTTCGTGCTCTTTCATTATTTTTTCGCCTTCAGGAGTTGGCTTGTCAACCTGCTTTTGCATTTCCTGTGCTTTTTCAACAGCGATAGGTGCAGGCACTTTGAAGAATGAAAAATGGGTAGGGTTCTTTAGCTGGCTGAAAAAATTGGAGAAGAAGTTCGAAAAGAAATCACCACTTTTGTCCACACGCATAAACTGGTTTTGGTTTTTCTTCGTGGGGTCAACAGTTTCCATTTTCCCGTTTTCGTCTATACTCTTTACGGCTTGGATTTTCATTTTTTCTTTATCCAGCACCAGCAATATGTCCGATAACTGTTCGGGCATTTCCTGCTTATTTGTTGTTTCTTCACTCATAGTCTGAAAATTTTAAAATTCAATGCCGAATGTAAAGGAAGCCTTCACTGAATTGCATTACTTGGCACTGAAAGGCAGTGTTTGTCACTTATTGGCGTTATCTGGTTGAAGGTGGGTTAAAGCTATCTCTGATGAATTGATGAACATCAGACAATTTGTAATAAAGTTTGCCACTAATGGTGTAATAGGGCAGTTTGCCGATGGAGCGATACCGTTGCAGGGAACGGTTGCTGATTTTCAGCATTTGAAGTAAATCCTGATTGTCCAGTAATTCCTCTCCATCTATGCTGTTGCGTTTCTTTTGCAACTCGTCTATGTTATCACCGAGCATATCTAGGCGACCCATTAAGCGTTCCATCCACGCCAAAAATTCCATTCTGTCAATATTCATAATGATATTTTTAAGGGTTCATACCTATTTTTTATCTTTCTTTAGCTTTCTGCCTTTTTCGATGTAGCTTTTGCCTTTTGCCATAAGTTCCTGCACAAATTCATCACTGCTCTGTATGGTATTGGCATTAAGCATATCTTTAATTGCTCCAATGGTATAGAAATACTGCCCATAAATTTTTGAGTAAGTGATCTCGCCTTTGGTTCGCATACGCCATAAGGTCTTTTCGCTAATGTGCAGGTATTGACATACCTCGTGGTTATTGAGCCACAGGTCATCATAGCTTTTATCTTCCTGTCTTTTCAAATAGTCGGCAATGGCATTGATACG
>SXHM01000194.1 GCA_005773695.1 Bacteroidota bacterium | reverse complement strand
GCTGCCTGTGTTTTCAACTCCGATATCGCAAAAAATCTGATTCAGGTTTAAGGTATTGAAAGCATATTTAATCAGTATAGCTAATGCCTCATCTGCATAGCCTTTTCTGCGGTGTTCAGCAGATGAAATAAGAATACCTATACCAGCACGAAGGTGCAAAGGATTAAAATCGTATAAATCAATACAACCGATTGCATTTTTATTTTCTGTTTCAATAATCAAGCGCAATTGCTTTGTGGTATAAATATCTAAATGGGCGCTTGACAAATACTGTTTAATCACCTCTTTTGAAAACGGAGTAATGGTATTACTAACATGCCAAACAGTAGTGTCATTTTCCCATTCGAAAAGCAGATTTGAATCCGAAGGCTCAACAGCTCTTAGTTTTATTCTTTCTCCTTGTAAAATCATCTAAATTTCTATTTCCCCGTTAAAAACAAACTGTGCAGGACCTTCCAGCCAAACATCTGTATATGAATTTTCTTTATGCAATTTATATTTCACTTTCAAACTTCCACCAGGAACAGTTATTGAACATTCTTCCTTCCCGTTTACCAATCCAGCAGAAGCGACAGCTAATGCCGAAGCTGTTACACCTGTTCCGCATGAAAGTGTTTCATCTTCCACACCTCTTTCATAAGTGCGGACATTCAATATTCCATTTCTCAACTCTACAAAATTTACATTGATGCCATTTGCAGCGAATCGTTCGCTTCTTCTGATTTTTCGTCCTTCAGTAAAAATATCCACATCTGAAACATTGTCAACAAACCTTATAAAATGTGGCGAACCCGTATCAAGGATAAAGTCATTTGCTGACTTTTCTATTTCCGAAACATCTTTCATTTTCAGGCTTACTATTCCGTTTTCAAAGATGGAGGCTTGGTGTTCGCCATCAATAGCAATAAATTTTGTGCTATTTCTTATAACACCCAGAAACGAAGCAAACGCAACAATACAGCGTCCTCCGTTACCACACATAGTGCTTTCATTTCCATCCGAATTAAAATAGACCATACTAAAGTCATAGCCTTTTACGTTCTCTAATAAAATCAAACCATCAGCACCAATGCCAAATCTTCTGTCGCACAGTTTTTTTATAGTCCGAAAATCAGGGCTGAATTTTTTATCACGATTATCAATCATGATAAAATCATTACCTGTTCCCTGATATTTGTAGAAAGTAATCATCATGCAAACCTTAATTCATTAACATTTTTTAAGACTGACATCAGAACCTAACGGCACACTCTTTGTTAATTTTGAAATCACAAAAAATAAAGTCCAAAGTTAAACCTTAAAATAAATATAGCACATGAAAAAGTTCCTGAGTTTATTTGTAGCTGCAATTGCCGGAGGCTTTGCATCATTAAGTATTTACAATTATGTAACCCCAAAACAAACTGCTTATTATAGCACTGGTGGAATACAAGATGCCAAACCTGTAAATTTTGCAGTTACTCCGCCCGAAGTTGGAGTAGATTTTACAACAGCGGCTGAAAAGTCTGTACATGGTGTGGTTCATGTGCAAACCCAATATCAGCAGGAAGTTGATAATTACTTTGATTTCTATGACCCTTTCCGCGATTTTTTTCGAGGGCATGGAGGACAAGAGCCAAAATACCAACCACAGATGGCTAGCGGTTCAGGTGTAATAATTTCTGAAGACGGATTTGTAGTAACCAATAATCACGTGGTGGAAGGTGCTGAACAGGTAGAAATAACACTGAACGATAATAAAAAATATCAGGCAAAAGTGATTGGAACCGACCCGACTACTGATTTAGCTTTATTGAAAGTTGATGCAAACGGATTACCTTTTGTTACTTATGGTAACTCTGATGATTTAAAAGTGGGTGAATGGGTGCTGGCAGTGGGAAATCCTTTTAACTTAACCTCAACCGTTACCGCAGGAATTGTAAGCGCAAAAGGCCGAAATATCAATATTCTTCAGGAACAATTTGCAATTGAATCATTTATCCAGACCGATGCTGCGGTAAACCCCGGAAACAGTGGTGGTGCATTAGTAAACAGCAGCGGAGAACTGGTTGGAATTAATACCGCTATTGCATCGCAAACAGGTTCTTATTCGGGTTATTCATTTGCTATTCCTGTAAATATTGCCCGCAAAGTGGTGGATGATTTAATGGAGTTCGGTGAAGTGCAACGTGCTTTTATTGGGGTGAGCATCAAAGATATAGATGCACAATTTGCAGACGAGAAAAACATTTCGGTGCAAAAAGGTGTTTATGTTGACGGACTTACCGATGGAGGAGCGGCAGCTGAGGCAGGAATTGAGGAAGGTGACATAATAACACAAATCGGAAATCATACTTCAGACAACGTTCCGCAATTACAGGAAATGGTAGCCCAATACCGCCCCGGAGATAAAATTCCCGTAACGGTTTTGAGAGACGGAAAAGAGAAAACGTTTAATGTAGTTCTTAGAAATAAAAATGGTGATACCGAACGGATTGTAAAAGACCTGAGCCAAAACATCACTGTTTTGGGTGCAGATTTTGAGCCGGTGAGTAAAGAAGAAATGTCGAAATTAAAAATTGACAAGGGTATGAAAGTAATGGGACTTACAGGCGGAAAACTGCGCAGTGCAGGAATAAAAGAAGGGTTTATCATCACCAAAATTGATGGCAAACCGATTAAAACAAAAGAAGATATCAGCATGGCGCTGGAGAATAAAAAGGGAGGAGTTTTGATAGAAGGTATTTATCCTAATGGCTTTAAGACATATTATGGTTTTGGTTTGTAAATTTCTGTTTTAAAGTCGGGAAAGGCTCTGCGAAAGTGGGGCTTTTCTTATTTATATTGTGTTTAAACATTAACCTGAATTTTGGTGTTGTATCATAAGTATATTTTTATACTTTTGTGCTCCCTAAAAAAGGATTTACAATTAGTTAACATAGTTCTTACCACCATTTAAAAGCAAAGGAGATTTTTCAATGAGGCAGCTAAAGATTACCAAATCCATTACCAACCGCGAAAGCCAGTCGTTAGATAAATATTTACAGGAAATAGGTCGTGAAGAACTTATCACAGCAGAAGAAGAAGTAGTCTTAGCTAAGAAAATCCGTGATGGCGACCAGGCCGCATTGGAGAAGCTGACCAAATCAAACTTGCGTTTTGTGGTTTCGGTTGCTAAACAATATCAGAACCAGGGATTAAGTCTTCCCGATTTGATTAACGAAGGAAATCTTGGTTTGATTAAAGCGGCAACCCGTTTTGATGAAACAAGAGGCTTTAAATTTATATCTTACGCTGTTTGGTGGATCCGTCAATCTATTCTGCAGGCGCTGGCTGAACAATCCCGTATTGTTCGTTTGCCTCTGAACCAGGTTGGTTCACTGAACAAAATCAATAAAGCATTTTCAAAATTAGAGCAGGAATTTGAGCGCGCTCCCACAGCTGAGGAGTTGGCAAAACTTCTTGAAATACCTGAAGACAAGGTGGCTGATACCATGCGCGTTTCAGGTCGTCACGTATCAATGGATGCGCCATTTCAGGTGGGTGAAGACAATAACCTTTTGGATGTATTAGTAAATCCTGATGCACCGAAAACCGACAGCTTTTTGATGACCGAGTCATTGCAAAAAGAAATTGAGCGTTCACTTTCAACTTTGACTGAAAGAGAAAGTGATGTGGTTCGTTTGTTCTTTGGAATCGGAATTCCGCACGGACTGACACTGGAAGAAATCGGGGCTAAGTTTGACTTAACCCGCGAGCGTGTTCGCCAGATTAAGGAGAAAGCTATCCGCAGACTGCGCCACACTTCAAGAAGCAAACACCTGAAAGCATACCTCGGCTAATCTTCAACCAGAATGATTATAAATACAGGCACAGAAAAAACTGATTTAGGTTTTCTCTGTGCCTCTTCATTTTAACAACATACAACAACAAAAAACATGTCAACCGAAACAACTGCATCTGTAAAAAGAACATCAAAAAAAGGCTACGAAGCCGAACTGAAAGAATGGATTCGCTATGAAAAAGCCGCTACCGAACTAATCAAAACCGTTTGTGATTTGTGGTTAGACAAAAGCGTGGAGCTGATTGTTTTCAGACGCGAGCTTTACAACAAAAGCATCAGCGAAATTCTGGACATTCACGATTACGCGAATAAGATTGTGCGCAAGCCCATCAGCATTATGGATACGTTACTTATAGCAAAAGAAATTGCAAAACTTGATCTTTCCCCTGCCCGTATTGACCTTGGGAAATTGACCAACGAGTGGGTTCAGGAAAAAACTAAGTTTGAAGATACTTCAGCTTTTGCCAACAATAAACTTGCTGATTTCATCGGAAAAGAAAAACGTGTATTGGAGCCAAAGGATGTAGTTCTTTATGGTTTTGGAAGGATTGGAAGATTAGCTGCACGCGAATTAATTACACAGGCTGGTAAAGGGGAGCAACTTCGCCTTCGCGCTATAGTTACTCGAAGCAACAGCGAAGCCGATATTGTTAAACGTGCCGACTTATTAAGAACCGATTCTGTTCACGGCCCCTTTCCCGGAACTATTGATGTGGATGTAGCAAACAAAGCTTTGATCATAAATGGACATTATGTGCAAATGATTGCTGCAAAAACTCCTGAAGAAATTGATTACACCGCACACGGTATTGATAATGCTCTCGTAATTGACAATACCGGAGTTTCTCGCGACCGCGATGGTTTGGGCAAACACCTGAAAGCAAAAGGTGTGGCGCAGGTATTATTGACCGCTCCGGGCAAAGGTGATATTCCAAATATTGTTCACGGAGTAAATCAAGAGAAATTTGACATCAAGAAAGAGAATATTTTTTCTGCTGCTTCGTGCACAACCAACGCAATTGTTCCTGTACTGAAAGTGATTGAAGACACCTTGGGTATACACCACGGACATATTGAAACCATCCACTCTTATACCAACGACCAAAACCTGCTGGATAACTATCACAAAAAATACCGCAGAGGCCGCTCGGCTGCTTTGAACATGGTTATTACCGAAACCGGTGCAGGAAGCGCTATCACAAAAGTTATTCCGGGATTGAAAGGTAAGTTTACTGCTAACGCAGTGCGCGTACCAACCCCTAACGTTTCGTTGGCAATTTTAAATCTTACGGTAACCCGCGAAACCAGCAAAGAAGAAGTGAACGCTATTTTGCGTGAGGCATCACTTAACGGTGATTTGGTAGAACAGATTCAGTATTCGTATTCCAACGAGTTAGTCTCTTCTGACATTGTAGGAAATCATTGTGCTTCGGTGGTTGATAGCCCTGCAACACTTATTTCGGACGACAAGAAAAGCACTGTTATATATGTATGGTATGATAACGAGTATGGTTATACCCGTCAGGTTATTCGCCTTTCAAAATACCTTGCAGACGTTATTCGTTTGAGGTATTACTAATCCACATATTTTAAGTAAATTGGCCATGGAATTATCATGGTCATTTTACTCCGCAATATACCCTGCCTCGCGCCAGATATATTTTCCATTCTTAAGATTGAAATATGCCATCTTGCGGTTTTTCTTCAATAGTAGTACATCACCTTCCATTATGCTGCCGGCTTCATCAATTTCACAGGGAACAACATAAGCGTTGCTTTTATTGATAAAGCAGAGCTTACCGGCTTCGCTTACTTTGGCAATACCGTTGGTAAAATCACTAGCTTCTTCAAATATACTGGGCGTTTGGGTTAATCCTTTTGTATCGATGTAACCAAACTTATCACTGCGCTTAACCCGTGCCAGTCCCTCCAAAAAATTGCCGGCAAACATAAACTCAAACTTGATGATGGTCTTTTGTGTGGAATCTATGTATCCCCATTTCCCTTTTTTCTTTACAGCAAGCAAGCCTTCCGAAAACATGCCAATGTCTTCGAACTGAGCGGGAATAATTTCTTTGCCTTTTTTGTCAATAACACCCATTTTACCTTTCAGTGTAACGGGAGCTTTGCCGTTTTTAAATGCCAGTTCGGGCAATGCCTGATCAAAACGGAAATCAAACACTATCGGAATAACAACCTGTCCGTTTTTATCTGCATAGCCATATTTTTCGGCTTTCACCACTACCACTAATCCTTCGCTGAAAGCACCCAACTCATCGTATTCGCATTGCATAATAAGTTGACCTCCTTTTGAAATCAGTCCGTAAAAACCATCTTTTTCTACCCGCGCCAATCCATCTTTAAATGATTCGGCATCATCAAAATCATAAGGGATTATGATGTTCCCTGTTTTATCAATGTATCCTTTTTTATTATTGAACTCAACCACTGCCCTGCTCTCCGAAAAATCTTCGGCATCATCAAACAGTAAAGGGATAACAAGCATTCCCGATTTATTTACAAAACCATATTTATCATCAAGAACTACACGCGCAAGTCCTTCCGAAAAGTCGAATACTTCATCGTATTTCAGCGGCACTACCACCTTGCCAGTATAATCCACCATACCGTAAAACTCCTCGTTACCCACCACTGCAAAACCATCGCGAAAGGGCTCCACTTCCGAATACTGCAGCGGAACAATTGTTTCGCCTTTCTTGTTGATGAAACCTGCTTTATCAGCTCTTCCGACTTCGGCAATGCCTTCCGTAAAAGGCTCGCACCAATCATATTCAAAAGCAATAATCACCTTTCCGTTGCCGTTTACATAACCCCATTTTTTATCGCGCACCGCAGGATAGTAGCGGCTTTTAGCAATCTCCAGATCTTTCAACACCTGATCTTTATACGGATAGTCGGGATACTCCAGTCTGAAATCAGCAAACGATTCAGGGTTGGAGTCGGCAGTATAAATTGAATAGATTTTGCGCCACGCCTCGGGTACATTATGGTTGTCGGGATACTTCTTAATAAATTCATGATACTCTTTTATTTTTTCTTTTGTGATTGACAATTCGTAAATTTTATTCTCCGCTTCTTTGCGGTAAGTGGTCTTGGGATACTGTTTCAGAAAATCAATGTAACTCTGAATGCTTTTAGAAGCAGTAAATGTTTCATACAATGTAGCTTCATACTTTTCGGTTGCGACAATCAAATCTTCAGCAGCAGGATATGTATCCAAATAGACTTTAAAAGCCTGATAGGTTCCCTCTTTCTCTGCATTAAGATACGAAAGATGATTGCGAAGTTTAATAACCTCATTAAGCTGCGGTGCTTCTTTAAAACCTGCAAGAAACCACTCGCAACGATCAACAGTATTCATCTTATTAACCTCCTCAAAAGCCAATTTAAAAACTTCTTGCCGCTGAACCTCAATGGAAATTGCAGTTATCTGTAATTCCGTCAATTTCTTTTTATACTTTTCCTCCAGCAAAGTAAAAGCCTGATTAGCCTTAACGATTGCAGCCAAAGCCGAATCAAGATTATGAAACGGATTTTTATCATTGGCAAAAATCAAACTCAGTCCGTAGTAAGCTCCTGCCGGCTCTTTCTTAATTGACTTTTCAAATAATTCTTTTGCGGTGAAATAATCGTAGCGCTTTAAAGCCTCAAATGCCTTATCAAGTGGACCCGCAAGGAGAATAAGTGGAAGAAGAAGTAAGAGAACTGCTGTTTTAAAAAGCTTCATTTCGCAATCGTCATTTCATCCAAAAGATATTTTGCTCCTGCAAATTTATCAATGATAAATAATGTATATCTGATGTCAACCGAAATATTTCTTGCCTGGGTGGGATCATACATAACATCGGCAGCCGTGCCCTCCCAGTTGCGGTCAAAGTTGGTGCCTATTAATTGACCCTGTGCATTCAATACCGGACTTCCGGAATTACCACCTGTTGTATGGTTAGAAGCAATAAAACAAACGGGTACTGTTCCATTCACCGCATACTTACCATAATCCTTTTTCTGATAAAGCTCCTTAAGCTTTACAGGAACAATAAACTCATTATCATTCAGATTTTCTTTAGCCATTAATCCGTCAATGTTTGTAAACGGAATATAGGTAACACTGTCGTTGGGTGAATAGCCTTCCACTTTTCCGTAAGTCAATCGTAAGGTTGAGTTAGCATCAGGGTAAAACAACTTATCTGTTTGCATCTCGCGTAAGGCTTGGGTATAAATTCGATTGAGGCTGTCTAGTTTTATATCAAGTCTGACATAGTTGGGGTAGATATTTTCCTTAAAGTTTTGGGTAACGGTTGAAACGAACTGAAATGCCAGGTCATTTATACCAAATACATTTTCTGATTTTATTGAGTCAGGTCTATTTTTTGCACCTTCTCTTTCTATTAACACTTGAAGATTTGCAAAAGACTTCAGCGAGTCAAGTATAT
>SXHM01000193.1 GCA_005773695.1 Bacteroidota bacterium | reverse complement strand
GGTTTCATGATTTTTTATTTACGTGGCAAAATTATTAAAAATCTATTTCATGTATCATGATTAAAATCTTAGTTTCATCTTTAATTAATTATCTATTTTTGAACAAACATTCCGAAAAAAAACAATGAAAAATATAATCATTTTAATACTTTCAATTTTTATAACTTTCAATCTGTTTGCACAAACTAAGCAAGCCAGTTTTACTTTAGGTATTATGGGCATGGGAAAAAACACCTGGCTCTTTAACAATAATATTTTTGACCGACCTAATAGTGAACAGGAAGTTGAGGCTTCGATTGGAACAAGTTTTGGTATTAATATGAGTATTTATTTTACCCAAAATGTAGGTATTGGATTAGATGTTCATTATGCAACGCACAACCAGAAATTTAATGGCACAACTGATATCCTAACCAAAACACCTTACAATTCAAAAGTGCATTTTTCAAGTATTGATATTCCTCTTTACCTGAGGTTGAGCAGCAATGGAGGCGCATATTTCGAACTAGGGTCTTATTTCAGTATGATTACCGGAGCAAATTATTCACAAGAATCATCGCTTGCCCTGTTTAACGGAAGCAAAGATATTAAGGCATTTACTTCAGGATTTAATATCGCTCCATTATTAGGTTTAGGGATTGACATAAACCTAACTGACAATCTTATTTTATCACCGGGTCTTCGCTTTTCTTATGGGTTATCTGATGTTGCAGGTGTTGACGGACAAGGTGTTGAATTAACCAATTCTTTAAAATACCCAACTTACGAAAAAACGCACACTCTTAGCGGAGGTCTTTTGGTTGGTTTAGTTTACCGATTTGATTTATAGGTCTTGCACATAAACGATTACTTATCAAAAGAAGAAATAAAACAGCTTTTAAAAAAGTCTGATTTAAAAGCTGCGTTTGAATTTCTGCATACCTGGTTATGGATTGCTTTTGCCTTTGCACTGGCAGGTTTATTTCCAAATCCTTTTACTATAATTATCTCTATGTTTATACTTGGTGGAAAACAATTAGCCTGTGCCATTATTATGCACGACTGCTCGCACCGCAGTATGTTTAACAGCAACAGCGCAAATGATTTCTGGGGAAACTGGTTGGGAGGATATCCTATTCTGCATGATACCATTCGTTACCGTCCTTATCATTTAACGCATCATGTAAAGACCGGAACTTCTGAAGACCCTGATCTTTCACTCACCAAAGGTTACCCAACTTCTATTGCAAGTTTTTCAAGAAAAATAGCGCGTGATTTATTGGGCGCAACCGGAATTAAAGGATACATAGGTGTTTTAGCTATGCACTTTGGTATTCTGAAATATGAGTTAGGTGGACGAATTGAAAAATTAAATCAAAAAGGACGAAGTCTGGGTGAACTATTTTCCACATCCTTAAAAAACCTTGCCGGCCCTGTTGCTGCTAACCTAATTTTATTAGGAATTCTCTGGCTTGCCGGAGCCCCGTGGTTATATTTATTATGGATTGGCTCATTAGTTACCACTTATAACTTTTGCATCCGCATACGCTCTATTGCCGAACACAGTGTTGTTCCCGACCAGTTAGATAATCTGCGAAATACACGCACCACTTATGCCAATTTTTTTGAGAAAATTTTGTTTGCACCACATCATGTAAACTATCATGCCGAGCATCATTTGCTAATGACTGTACCAAGCTACAACCTGCCGGCAATGCATAAAATAATAAAAGAGCGAGGCTATTTCAGAGATGGTGGACTGTTGGAAAACAATTATTTAAGGATCATTAAACTTGCCATAAAGAAGTAGTTTTAATTTTTCTTTGCGTTCTTTGCGCGCCTCTTAGGTAAAATGAACTACAACACAGACGATACCATCATTGCCCTCTCCACTCCTCCGGGAAGCGGAGCCATTGCGATTTTACGCTTATCCGGGAATAAGGCATTTGAGTTTACAAACAAGGTTTTCCGTTCTGCTTCTGGTAAAGATTTTTCTTCTTTCAAAAGTCATACGCTGCATTTCGGAAGTATATTAGAAGAAGATGAACTACTGGACGAAGTTGTAATCAGTCTTTTCAAAAATCCAAATTCATTTACGGGTGAAGATGTAGTAGAAATATCCTGCCACGGTTCTGCTTACATTCAGCAGAGGTTGTTTCAGTTGTTTATTAAACAAGGCGCACGTGTTGCTAAACCGGGTGAATATACCATGCGTGCTTTTATGAATGGTCGCATGGATTTATCGCAGGCGGAAGCGGTAGCAGATTTAGTGGCTTCATCTTCCGAAGTATCACACCGTATTGCTTTGCAACAAATGCGTGGTGGATTTTCTGTCGAGATAAAAGAGTTGCGAGAGCAACTGATTCATTTTGCTTCTATGATTGAGTTGGAATTAGATTTCAGTGAAGAAGATGTTCAGTTTGCAAATAGAAATGAGTTAAAGGAATTAGTATCCAATCTCATAGCTCATATCTCACATCTTGCTTCTTCTTTCGCATTGGGTAATGTGATAAAAAACGGAATTCCGGTTGCTATTGCAGGAGAACCCAACGCAGGAAAATCAACGCTGCTCAATGTTCTTTTAAATGAAGAACGCGCCATTGTTTCGGATATTCCCGGAACAACACGCGATACAATTGAAGATGAAATTACATTGGACGGAATTCGTTTCCGTTTTATTGATACTGCCGGAATTCGGGAGACAAGTGACAAAATTGAATCACTGGGAATAGACCGCACATTTGAAAAAATAAATACTTCGGCAATTGTTATTCTGCTGTTTGATGCAACTCTTTCGGATGCAGCAAAACTAAACGCTTCAATTAAAGCAGTAAAAGAAAAAACAGGTGAAAGCACAAAAGTTTTAGTGGTTGCAAACAAAAGCGATTTAGAAACTGAAGTTCAACTTCGAGCAAAATTTCAAAATCGCGAAGACCTGATTTTTATTTCGGCAAAACAGAAACAGAATATTGAAGGATTGAAAAGCAAATTACTTGAATTTGCGAACGCAAACATGCTGGAAAGCAACCAGACAATTGTTACTAACGTGCGTCATTTCGAAGCACTGAACAATGCCAATGTTGCACTGAAAAATGTATACTCAGGTTTAGAGAAAAAAATAACAGGTGATTTGCTCGCAGTTGAAATCCGCAGAGCTTTGTATCACCTTTCAGAAATACTTGGTCAGGTTACAACTGAGGACCTGTTGGGGTCTATCTTCAGCCGGTTTTGTATCGGAAAATAAACAAAATAACCTTAATAACAAGGGCTGGAATAAAAATAATTATTAGCGATAGGCATAATACAAAAGCACCTTTTCAATTGCCTCTTTAATGGCAATATTTATCGGATAAAACTTATCCGTTAGGCTGGCATCAATACCCCGTAACTTAAAATAATAATCACGCATTACCGGAATGGCAAGCCCCTCGCCTATTTCACTTGCGGCTTTGTTATAATTCTCTGACTGTGTTTCCTTAATTATTTTGCAGGTTGCCAGTTCAGATTTTCCATGCTTATCAACCCGGGCCGAAAATCCAAAGAGACGGCAAATCAAACCCCGGTATTTGTATTCGGTACAAGTGCCGCCATTGACAGTTTCAAATGATTTAAAGATACTACAGATGTTTTGAGGATTGCTTTGCAATTGCTCAAGCACCTTTTGGGCTTCACCTTTCTGATAAAGGTAATGTGCAAAGGGAAGAAACTCTAATGGTGTAGCCTCAATATCGGGCTTTTTGCAGCAAAGTCCGCAACCGGCAACGCAATGTAACTTTGTCTGGCTTTGAAAAGAAGTTACCTCTTTGTCAAATTCTTCAAAAACCTGTTCTACAGCTTTTATTTTTTCTTGCACGGGCTCAAAAGTAGAAGAAGCTTTTTGATAATTTGAATTTATTACCTGTAACTGGTGCTGATATTAACAATACCTGTTTTTATATCGGTAATTATTAACAGTTTACCGTTCAACATTCGGGTTATATCAAATTACTGTTAACAATCGATAAAAAGTATGTTTTGTATTGAAAAACGACTTATTTTCGTGTCGACAAAAATGGCATTGCTAGAAACCAGTGCCATTTTTATCTTCAAATTTTTTAAAAACCACGCTCGCAAGCCTGATGAAGAAAATATTACTCATTCTGCTATTCGGAATAATTACTACATCAGTGTGGGCACAACCTCCGCCTCCGCCTCCCCCACCTCCGCCTCCTCCCGGTGGAACCGCTGCTCCAATTGATAACGATATTTTATTTTTTATAATACCCGCTGCTTTATTTGCTGTTTACAGACTAAACAAAAATAAAGTCAAAGTTCGTTTACGTTAATTTTTTTTATTCTTTTTCTATGAGAAAAATCCACTCATCCCTCTGCTCTTTACTTTTTATTACTGTTGCAACATTGTTTATTAATCCACTATATGCACAGGTTCCGGTAAATGGAGATTACCGAACAGGACAAGCAGCGGTAACCTGGGCAACTGCAGCAAACTGGCAAACATGGAATGGCACAACATGGGCAACGGCTTCGTCTGCTCCGGGTTCATCCGCTAACGTATACATTCAGGCTGGACATACCGTAACATTAGGTGCTAACGCTGCTTGTAATAATTTAATGATTAGCACAGGAACAACCAATGCAACAACAGGTGGAGATGGTCTTGTAGCTCTTACGGATTATGTTTTAAGTATTAATGGAAAGCTTGCATCCTATTTTGGAGCAGTGAGCACAACTTTGAATGGAGTAAACTTAGCAGTAACAGTGTCTATCACTATACCTGCATCGCCTATTACCAAAACAGCAAATTCAGCTACAGGAAGAATAAAATTTGTTGGCAATACCCGAACAATTATTGCAGCGGCCGATTGGTCGGCAAACAATACAGCAGCTACTACAACTTTTGATATAGAGGTAGCATTGACTTCCGGACAAACCGCAACCGTTACAACATCAGTTAAAGCATATAATTGGTTTGTTTCTAGCGGAACATTGGATGCCGGCACCAACAGAATGTCACCCGATAATAATGGGGCAGGCGCTAATTTTACAATCAGTAGCGGAGCAACATTTATTTCTGCTGCTACAGGCACTGGGGGAAGTGCTGTGATAGGAAGAAGCGCGTCTAATCTGGGAGGCACATTTACAAATAACGGAACAATGAAATTATCTGGTGCTGCTCCAACCATTGGTATGACTACCATTACAATGGGATCTCCCTCAACAATAGAATACACAGCATCAGGTACTCAAACTTTCTTAGCAACTATAAATTTGGGAGCGCCTATCAATACTTATCACCACCTTACTACTTCCGGCTCCGGGGTAAAAAGATTAGCTGTTGCAACTGCAGTAAATGGAAACATTTCCATTACAGGGACATCAACACTGGCTGATGGAGCATTTCAAATAACAGGAACAGCCGGAATGACAATGAATGTTGCATCAGGTTGTGGTTACACCACAACAAGAACAGCAACTCCCTGGTGGCCGCTAAACCTTGTTATTGGAAACCTTACTCTTGATAATAACAGCACTGTTAGCTATAATGGAACTGCAACTTTAAATACCACTAACTTATTTCCTACCACATACGGAAATTTAAGTTTTACTGCCGGAGCTCTTAAAACCTTACCGGCAAGCACTAATATTTTAGTAAATGAAAATCTTACTATTTCAGCAGGTACATTGGCCGACAACGGAAATACAATCAGGGTTCTTGGTAATGTAACTAATAGTGTTACACATTCAGGTGCAGGTAAAATTTATCTGAATGGATCATTGCTTCAAACGTTAACAGGAACAGGGACCTATGGCAATATTGAGGTAAGTAATTCAGCAGGCGTTTCATTGGTAACAAGCAGTGCCTCTTGCACTATTGCAGGAGCATTAACGCTTACTTCGGGTAATCTTACACTTAATACTAACACCCTTACATTGGGCACAGGTTCATCTGTAAACCTTACAGGAACTATTACAGGCAGTTCTACCTCTGTGATGACAATTTTCGGAACCGGAGCTTTAGGAACATTGAAATTTACAGCAGGTGGTCAAACCCTCAATAATCTGACCATTAACAGACCCTCATTTGGAAGTGTTACACTGGGAACTGATTTAAACGTGAGAACCACCCTAACTATGACTGCCGGGAATATTGATGCTACCGGATATACACTGAGTTTAGGAACTTCAACTCCTGCAAACGGAACATTGACATGGACTTCAGGTTTTGTTATTGGAGGAAATTTTGCACGCTATGTTCCAACAACGG
>SXHM01000192.1 GCA_005773695.1 Bacteroidota bacterium | reverse complement strand
TAGTTCTGTGCTTGCAAGTAAAATGAACTAATGATAATTAAACCAACTAAGACAATTTTCATACACATAAATTTCAATAATGAAACGCCAGTGATCGTTTATAGTTCAGTTGTTTATCGAAATCCATTTCATCTCAAATACATTAATACCCGAAGTTTTAAATACATATATATTGTACTCCTTACTTTTTTCTAAATTTGCACCGTCTCAAGGGGTGTTCTTCTGATTAACGAAGGGCTGAGATTATACCCGAATAACCTGCTCAGGATAATGCCTGCGAAGGGAAAGAGTAATAACAATTTTATAAAAAGGAAGCCTGCTCCTGGTTTTCTTAAATGTTTAAAAACATTTAAACCGGGACATGAAACAATTAACGCTTCTTACTTCTTGCTTCTTATTCCTTGCTTCAGTTTCTTCTTTTGCTCAGTTTAAAATCAGCGGAACAGTTTCGGACGAAACACAAACACTTGCAGGAGCAAACGTAATTATTAAAGATACCTATAAAGCCACAACAACAAATACTAACGGCAACTATGTTCTCAATAACCTGAGGCCGGGTGAATACACGCTTGTTATCAGTTTTATCGGCTATCAAAGTCAGGAAATCAGCATTCAACTTAGTGCAGATTATGAACAAAATATAACACTCAATAAACGATCCGTTGTTTCGGATGAAGTAGTAGTATCTGCAACACGCGCAGCAAAAACAACTGCAACTACTTATTCAGAAATGAGTAAAGAAGAAATTGCTAAAAATAATTTTGGTCAGGATATCCCTTTCTTACTGCAGAATACGCCTTCGGTAATAGTAACCAGTGATGCCGGTGCCGGTGTTGGTTATACAGGAATTAATATTCGCGGAAGTGATGCAACGCGCATCAACGTTACCGTAAACGGAATACCGATCAACGATTCTGAATCACATGGAATGTTCTGGGTAAATATGCCTGACCTGGCTTCATCGGTTGAAAATATGCAGGTACAACGCGGAGTAGGAACTTCAACCAACGGTGCAGCTGCTTTCGGTGCAAGTATCAATGTGCAAACTGCTCAACTGAATGTTAAACCCTATGCAGAAATCAGCAACTCTTATGGTTCATTCAATACCTGGAAACACACTGTTAAAGCAGGTTCTGGATTGCTTGCCGACCACTTCACAGTAGATGCACGTTTATCAAAACTAAGTTCAGACGGCTATATGGACAGAGCAAGTTCTGATTTAAAATCGTATTATATTTCTGCTGCTTATTATGGTAAAAACACCATGTTACGTTTTGTCAACTTTTCGGGAAAAGAAAAGACTTACCAGAGTTGGTATGGAGTTCCTCAGGATTCATTAGCCACCAATAGAACTTATAATTACTATACCTACGACAATGAAACCGACAACTATCAGCAGGATCATTACCAGCTTTTGTTTTCTCAGGAGTTTCACCGCAGTTTCCGGTATAATGCAGCTTTGCATTATACCCGCGGCAAAGGATATTTTGAGCAATTCCGTGATGACGATTCATTTTCAGTCTACGGTCTGAATGATGTAATAATTGGCAGCGATACCATTTCAACTTCCGATTTTATCCGTCAGCGTTGGTTGAATAACCATTTCTATGGCCTAACCTATTCCTTTGAATATAATAATGGAAAACGCTTTTCGGCAATTCTGGGTGGAGGGGCTAATCAATATGAGGGCAAACATTTTGGTACTGTAATATGGGCGCAGTATACTTCCAACTCTTCTATTAATCACCGCTACTATGATAATGATGCCTCAAAAACCGATGTAAATGTATACCTGAAAATCAATTACCGCATCGGAAATAAACTTAATGCTTTTGTAGATTTACAATACCGCAACATTAACTATTCATTTATCGGATACAACAACCTGCTTGAAAATGTAAAGCAAAATGCAGCCTTCAATTTCTTTAATCCAAAAGCAGGGTTAGTTTATGAAATTAACGGAAGTCAGCACGTGTATGCATCATACAGCCGCGGCAACCGTGAGCCGGTGCGCGATGATTTTACACAATCAACTCCCGATAGCCGGCCAAAAAACGAAACGCTGAATAATATAGAAGCGGGGTACAAACTGAACGGGAAAAATTTCCGATTTGGCGTTACTTATTATTTGATGGCTTATCAAAATCAATTAGTGCTTACCGGACAAATTAATGATGTAGGCGCTTATACCCGCACCAATATTAATCAAAGTTACCGCACAGGAATTGAACCTGAATTTGAAGTACGTTTTGCAAAAATTCTTACAGTTGGCGGAAATCTTACTCTTAGTCAAAATAAGATTAAACAATTTACAGAGTTCGTGGATGATTATGACAGCGGATTGCAACAGGTAATTGAACACAATACTACTGATATAGCCTTTTCACCAAACATAATTGGATCGGGCCTGATTGGTGTGCAACCTCTTAAAGGACTCGATATCAGCCTAATCTGCAAATACGTGGGCAAGCAATACCTTGACAATACCTCTGATAACAGCCGCAGCATTGATTCCTACTTTACACAAAATGTGAGAATAAACTATACTATTAAAACAAAAGTGATACGTGAAATAGGAATAAACCTGTTGCTCAACAATGTGTTTAATTCATTGTATGAGGCTAATGGCTATACTTTCAGTTATGTGTATGGCGGAGAAAAAACAACGGAGAATTATTATTACCCAATGGCAGGGTTTAATTTTCTGATAGGAATCAATCTGAAATTTTAATAACTGACATTAATCATGCATTCTATTGACAACCCTCATCTTAACCCGACTGGTTGTTTATCACCTTTGTCATAACTAAAAACACTTACATCATGGAAAACAAAACCATCTCCAATTTTGCCGATACACTGATTGGCAGCATGAAAAAAGCAGTAACTGAACTGGAAGAGTTTCGTGTGCAGGCCAACCTTGGCGCTGCCGAAGACAAAGAAAAATATGAAGAAGCTAAAACGCTTTTCAATACTTACCTGAATGAAGCACGAAATCAGGTTGAAAAAGGAAAAGAAAAAACAGACGAACTAAAGTCAGCATTTGAACAATTACAGGTTCAGTTAACTTTAGGTAAAGCTGAAACAAAAGAGTTGTTTGAAGAGCAAAGCAAAAAAATAACTGCTGCTCTTGCAGAGGTGGAACGCATTATCCGCAAAAACGAAACAGCAAATGAAGTTTATCTGAAATTGCTTCCTGAAGTAGAAAAGTTCAAAATAAAACTTGAAATTATGCGTCTGCGTTTTGAACTGAACAAGCTGGATAAAAAAATGGATTTTGAGGAAAAGAAAAAAGAGTTTGCCGACAAACTCAACGAAATTAAATCACGCTTTTCAGGTGAAGAGAAAAAAGCAGAAGAGCGTTGGGATAATTTTAGAACTGAAGTAAGTGATGCCTTTGTGCATCTGAAAAACTCGTTTACTAAGTACTATTAATCTATTGCCGTTTTAAGCAAAGCAATCTCAAAAAAGGGATTGCTTTGTTGTTTTTGGGATTGCTTTGGTAGTTCCTCCCTCGCAATGATGAAAATTAATTCTACTTCCAGCCGCTCCACTCATCGCGGTCGCCTTTGCGGAGGTCATTTATCATACCATAGTGGAAATTTCGCCCAAACAGACCCCCTTTTTCCGCGTGAAACTGACCCCAGTATTCCGGAGCAAACTGACCCCAGTTTTTCGGAGTAAACTGACCCCACCCATTTTGTAGTTGAATCATACTGTTTTAGCACCCTGATT
>SXHM01000191.1 GCA_005773695.1 Bacteroidota bacterium | reverse complement strand
ATACACACACATCAGTTGCAATTGCCGATGCAGTTGCCGCAATTAAAACACCTGTTATTGAAGTTCATATCTCTAACGTCTATGCCCGCGAAGATTACCGCCACGTTTCGTTAATGGCTAAAAACTGTAAAGGTGTTATAGCCGGCTTTGGCTTGGATTCATATCGCCTGGCGATAGAATCATTTTTGCTGAAATCCTAAGTCCGAAAATTTCTTTTTCCCACGTAGAAAATAATCTGCAACAATGCTGTGGTTGTAAACGCCACTTATATTTTCTTTAACCGCTTTTCTCTTTTTCCTGATTTTAAAGAAATTGAAAAACACATAAAATTGTGCCTTCTGTACTGCAATAAAATCTTTAAAATTTCCTGATAGAATAAATTTCAACTGCGCCACATCATCCAACACAGCTCGGATAAAAAGTAAACGAAATAATTTAAAGCCTTGTGTATTCTTGATTAACATCATCAGGCTGTTGCGGAAATTGAGGTATGTTTTAAAAGGATTACTTTTTTGCAAGGTTCCACCTCCAACATGATAAACCGTTGAACCTGCACAATACATTATTTTGTAACCAAGGTTTTTCATTCGCCAGCACAAATCAATCTCTTCCATGTGCGCAAAAAAGTCTTCGTCAAAACCGCCTGCTTTAAAAAACGATTCACTCCTTAAAAACATACAGGCACCGGTTGCCCAGAATACCTCGCAATTATTATTGTATTGTCCGTTGTCTTCTTCCAATGTTTCAAAAACACGACCGCGACAAAACGGGTAACCATACTTATCAATATACCCACCGGCAGCCCCGGCATATTCAAACAGTTGTTTTTTGGCATACATCTTTATTTTGGGTTGGCAGGCAGCAATTGATTTATCCGAATTCAATAAATCAATAACAGGTTTCAGCCAACCTTCTGTTACCTCAACATCTGAATTAAGAAGAACGAAATAATCCGCCTTTACCTGCTTCAATGCTAAATTGTAACCACCTGCAAAACCCCTGTTCTCAGCAGAACGAAGAATGTTTACTTGCTGAAAATTCATTTCTAAAAAAGAAATTGAATCATCTGTTGAGCCATTATCAGCAACAAAAACATTTGCATCTGCACTATGTTTAATAACAGAAGGAAGAAACTGTTCAAGAAACTTTTTCCCGTTCCAGTTCAGAATAACTAGGGCTGTTTTCATTAAGCCTTATTATCTCGGAGTGTTAAATAATTCATTGGCTCGGTTCCCGAAATGGTCTCGCCCATCCTGTTGGTCAAGGTCAATGTATTGCTCATTACGGCCTTGTAAACGTAATTGCCAACGGTCATCTTTTACCTCCCCATAAGCAGTTGAATGAATAAGCTGATAATCTGCACCAATCAAATCCTCATTCATAAACACAAAACGTTTATCGCTTTGCCTTCGGTTAATTTCAGTTCCCTGAATTACATAATAATGCCAGATTTCATAAGGGTATGAACTAGGTTCGTTTCGGGTTGCAGTAACTGTATTTGGTGCGCCATATTGCAGGTAAACCCTTCCTCTGTCAGTTGAATAGCCTTTCATAATAGAAGTTCCGTATTCTTTGTTAACCTTTTTCACTTCTTCAAAATACTTCAGCCATGCCTCTTCAGGATTAACCTCATTTCTTTTTTTCCAAAAATTGTAAAAATACTGCTGCATCATTTTCAGGTCAGAAAAATTCAACTGATTGCGCGCAAAGTTCTTTTCCAACTGCGTTGAAATTGGAAACGTTGACTGAATATGGTCTTTTATTTCCTCTGAGTTTGTGATATTGCTTACAAAAGTAGTTGCCACATCCAATGTGCTTAGGTTACTGGGTGTCAAAACACCTTCAATATTCGGATTACTTCTTTGAAAATATTTTTTGGTAACCGCCATCAACTTATTTTCTTTATCACGAGCTTCTACCACCAGATTATAATTTCCTGACTTAAGTTGATCAACAGGAAATTCATCAAATATCACAATCACATTTTTAGCTGTTGCTTTTACAAACTTTCTTAAACTACCTGCAAGCTCTGCATTATCTGCATTTTCAACAAAACAATTTACTAAAAAGGGTTCTCCTTCCTGCAATAATTTATTGCTGTTATAAACTTCAGAATAAAATATCAGCTTATTCATGTTCTCAGGAAAAAAGTCACTAGGAAACGGAACCATGTCATATCCGTTTTTTGAAAAAATGGATTGATTAATAGTTGCAGAAAAACTTTCCGAAAAACTAATGTCTGAAATGTTGATTTTATCTTCAGGAAAATCAACTGAAATCTTTTCTGAATGGGTTATTGCTGTATCAACTGAATTTAAATCTTTAAGTGTAAACTCCAGATCATAATTTCCTGCTGATAAAGGAATTCTTTGCAGGTCAATAAAATCTTTGCCATTTAAAGAATCCTGAGTTGCAGGGCTTAGAAGTGTATATTTATCAGCATATTTTATTGCTTCTCCCTGTTTTAAAATCAATAAAACCTCCACTTTTCCCTGATAATTTCCATTTCCTGTCTTCACATATTTCACTGAATTTCCTGTAATAGTAAAGTATGTTTCAATAAAAGGAGATCTGCCATTTTTTGCAAAAACAGAATAGTCAAAGTAGGCTTGAATACCGCCTGCTAAAATAAATTCAGCAGAACTGAAAAGCAGGTATAAACTTAGCAATAACGTCTTTTTCATAGGCAAAATCTTACGTCACAAAATTACTAATTAAAAGCTAATCAAGGGTTTTGGGTGAAATCCGGATAAAAGTTTTATGCTAAGGCTTGGGCATGTAAAATTATTCTACTTTTGCGCCCGGAGAGATGGCAGAGTGGTCGATT
>SXHM01000190.1 GCA_005773695.1 Bacteroidota bacterium | reverse complement strand
TTTAGAAGCCGATGAACGCGCACCATTATTTTATTGAACATCTCGTTACTACTACTGAAACGATTTTCCATGAAAGATTGCGCATTGAAGGCTTTAATTATGCGCATTCCTGAAATAGTTTCTTCCAATGTTGAGATAATTTCGCCCAACCGGCTTTGTCCTTTTTTTGCAGAACTGCGAAGTTTGCTCCCTATCTTACTTATTAAATATCCGCTTAGTGGTAATAGCACCAGAACAAAAACGGTAAGCTCGGGACTCATAATAAATAAGGTAGTAAGGAAAATGATAAAGGTTACAGGTTCTTTAAAAAGCATTTCAATAGAACCAAGGATTGACCATTCAATTTCAGATATGTCGCTCGTGCTTCTTGAAATCAGGTCACCTTTGCGTTCATTGGAATAATAGGAGAGGGGAAGTGCCAGAATTTTTGAATACAATTTTTTACGAAGGTCGCGCACAACTCCGGCACGAACCGGAGCAATGAAATAGAAAGCCAGATAACGTGTAAGGTTTTTTAGAAAAAATAATACTACCACCGCTATACATATAATAAGAAGTGCATTTTTTGCTCCGTGAACAGATATATAATTATTCAGGCGGTAGTCAATATAATTCATTAAGACATCAGGTGAGAAGGAAAGCTCAACAGGTGAAATGTTTTTCTTCTGAGCATTGCTGAAGAGAATTTTCAGAAACGGAATAATAGCGGCAAACGAAACCAGTGAAAAAAGTGTGCTCAGTAGGTTGAAAAATGAATTGGCTGCAATCAGTGATTTGTAATTGCTGAGGTAAGATAGTATGCCGAGAAATTTTTTCAATGCTGCAAGTAGCTCGCAAATATAGATGTTATTGGTTTGAATTTACTCTGTGTTTCTCTAAGCTAACTCTACGTTTTTAGCGGTTAAATATTAAATGCCGAATAAATGTATTTTTGCCTGCCCAACGTAAAAACAATATAAATGAAAATGTCATTAATTAAGTATTTCTCTTTTCTCTTCAGTCTATCCTTATTGATAATATCCTGTTCAAACGGCAAGTCAAAAATAAGCGGCAACATTGAAAACGCTAAAAATGAAACCTTGTTTTTTGAACACCTCACTGCAACTAAAGTAAATAAACTTGATTCGGTGAAGATTGATAAGAACGGAGACTTTAAAATGAATGTTAAAATTCCTGAATACGGATTTTACCGTGTGCGCCTCAGCGACAATAACTTTATTACAATGTTGCTTGATTCAACCTCAAGCGTTGAATTGACTGCCAATGCTTTAAACATGCAGGATGGCTATACCATTAAAGGGTCACCGGAATCGGAGAAAATTGCTAATCTCTTTAATGGAATGAAACAAACCTTTGCAACACGTGATTCATTAAGTAAGCTATATAATATGTTAGCGCAGGAAGGCAAACTTGATTCTATAACTGCTGCTTCGCTTTCCTCACAATTTCTTTCTATTAATGCTAAAAATCGCGATTATGTTTTAAGTTTTGCAAAGGAAAACAACAATTCATTGCTTCCTTTATTGGCTGTGGAATATCTGAACCCGCAGGAAGATGTGGTTGATATAGCCAAGATTGTAGAAAACTTAAATGCTAATTTTCCCAACTCAGATTATGTAAAACCGCTATTGGCAAGAGTAAATGAGATGAAGCGGTTGTCGGTTGGTTCAGAAGCCCCTGAAATTATGGTAAGTGATCCTGAAGGTAAACAGATTGCACTTTCTTCTTTTCGCGGAAAGGTAGTGCTGATTGACTTCTGGGCTTCATGGTGCCGTCCGTGTCGTATGGAAAACCCGAATGTGGTGAAGGTTTATCAGAAATATAAAGACAAAGGTTTTGAGATTTTTGGTGTTTCATTGGATAAAGGAAAAGCTGAGTGGGTGGAGGCAATAAAAGTGGATGGCTTAACCTGGAAGCACGGCAGCGAGCTTGCTTTTTGGAATTCATCGTTTGTAAAGACCTATAGTATTGACGGAATTCCTAAAACAGTTCTTGTGGATAAAAACGGAATTATCATTGCCAAAGATTTGCGTGGTCCGCAACTGGAGCAGAAATTGGCAGAAGTACTGAACTAAGATATAAAAGCCTTTTATGAAAAAAATATTCTCAACTCTTTTTCTGGCATTTCCCTTTTTTCTATATGCTCAGGAAGAAACTCCATACTTCCAGCAGGAAGTAAACTATACCATTAATGTTAAACTGGATGATGTAAAACATGAACTGAATGCCGACATCAGTATGGAATACATCAATAATTCACCCGACTGGTTAGATGTAATTTATATTCATCTGTGGCCCAACGCTTATAAAAATCATAAAACCGCACTGGCAATTCAGCAGGTGGAGAATGGTGAAACTAAACTTTACTATGCCAAAGATGAAAACCGTGGTTTTATTGACAGCCTTGATTTTAAAGTAAACGGAGTTAATGTTAAGTGGGATTACGATTCAAAGAACATCGATATTTGTAAATTGGTATTAAGTGAACCGTTGAAGCCAAAAGGAAAGCTAACCATCACAACACCTTTTCATGTAAAAATTCCTTTAGGGGAATATTCACGCCTCGGTCATTTAGGCCAGAGCTACCAGATAACACAGTGGTACCCGAAGCCGGCTGTGTATGACCGTAACGGATGGAATCCCATGCCTTATTTAGATCAGGGTGAGTTTTACTCTGAATTCGGAAGTTTTGATGTGAGTATTACCTTGCCTAAAAACTATGTGCTAGGAGCAACAGGTGATATGGTAAACGGAGAATCTGAACTGAAATGGTTAACAGAAATTGCAGATCAAACAAAAAACAAAACGTCTTTCGGTGACGGAAAAATATTTCCAAAATCATCAAACGAAATGAAAACATTACGCTTCAAGCAGAGCAAGGTGCATGACTTTGCCTGGTTTGCCGACAAGCGTTACAACGTTTTAAAAGGTGAAGTAGAAATGCCCGAATCGAAACGCAAGGTAACGACATGGGCAATGTTTACTGACGGAGAAGCAGACCTGTGGAGCAACTCAATTGAATACCTGAACGATGCTACTTTGTTCTATTCACAGAAAGTGGGGGAGTATCCTTACAACCACGTAACTGCCGTTGATGGTGCGTTAAGTGCCGGTGGAGGAATGGAGTATCCAAACATTACTGTTATCGGAACTTCAGGTGATAAGAGAACACTGGAACAAACTATTATGCACGAGGTAGGCCACAATTGGTTCTATGGAATACTCGGAAGCAATGAGCGTGTGCATCCTTGGTT
>SXHM01000189.1 GCA_005773695.1 Bacteroidota bacterium | reverse complement strand
GTATTCTCCAATCCGAATAGATGCAGGTAATGATTTATTTTTTCTTTCAACGTAGATTTCGAAATTCCATACATGCTGCCGAAGAAATCAAGATTTTCTTTTGCAGTAAGAGTAGGGTAGAGGGCAACATCCTGAGGAACAACACCAATCACTTTTTTGATCTCATCACTTTGCTGCCCAATATCAAAATCGTGAATGAAAACCTTTCCTTGTGTGGGTTTCAGTAATCCCGAGAGTATAGAAATAGTAGTGGTTTTTCCTGCTCCGTTTGGTCCGAGCAGTCCGAAAATTTCGCCTTCTTTTATTTCTAATAAAATTCCATCAACAGCATTTTGTTCCGCGTCTTTGTAACGGTGCACAAGGTTATTAATGCTGATGGCTGCTGACATCAGGCCTTAAGATTTTTCAGTTTTTTGAAAACTTTTTCTTCTTTGTCCGCACAGTCCAGAAGAATATCGGCAAGCAAAGGATAGGTAATATCACTTGTTGCTCGGCCTTTACAGACTTTACCTGCAAGGTAAGCAAACTCGCGCCAGCGGTCGCCAGCAATGGTCATTTCTGCCGATGCTTCATTGAATAAATCCTGTCGCATAATATCATTTGCCTCTTGTAAGAATGCTGCAAAGATGAAACGGAAACCTGCACCGCCTGTTCCTATTTCTTCCTGCATGCGGATTTGATTTCCGAGATAAAGTCCTGCTTGCTTCTCTCCTAACTTTTTATCCCATGTTCGTAGGTTCTTTGCAAGGTAACGCACACCCCATAAACCGAAAAACGGAACAGGAATAGTGAGCATATCAGAAGTAGTTTTGTTGATACCTTTTACTATGGCAATCTTCATTTCCTTTTCAGTTGGAGTGGGTACTTCAACGGGGTAATACATTCTGCCTTTGGGGGGCATCACTCCTTTTGCAAAACGTGCACGCATCAAATCTTCATAAGAGATTTCCGTTGGGTTGTCCATCACCGGGTCGCTTACCAAGTAGTTGCCGTTTTGCTTTCCGAAAACAACAATATTATGCGCATTAAAATGAAAACGAAATGCCTTCGGCAAATAAGGCAAATAAAAAACGCTGGTGAGCATGCCAATAGGCAAACCATTATCCAAAGCGCGATCCAACTCATCCATTGCTTTTTTCTTGTCGCTGAATTTTTCGGTTTTTACTTTTATGTTCAGGCGCTTAGTAAGACGCTTAAAAATTTCTCCGGGCAAAATGCGGTAAGAAGTTCCGGGCATTCCGTTCAGCTTCAAAAAAGGCATGTAGCTGAAGAAAAGCCCTGAACCAATGCCGAAAACCATGGGTTCGCTTAACTCAAGTTTATGAAAATTCAAAAGATTAGATACCGTGCCGTTCTCACAGTGTGCGCTTTGCTGATGCTTGTAGTTTGAAATTATCAATTGGTTAATTGAGTTAAATAAGTTGATTAAGATTATTATGACACTTTGGTAAATTCTTCAACTGAAATCTTAAAAACCTCAGCATATTTCTGCAAAATATCTTCCGGCAGTTTTGAAAATGTTTGTGGAAGAAGATGCTCTTTTACTTTCCATTTGGAGAAGCCCATGTATTCGCCAACCAGTTTCTCATCCATCATATTTTTTTCAATCCAATAGGCAAGTGGACTTACTTCACCTGATATTACGCGTTTGCGTGCATCTTCCACTTTTTCATTTATCACTTCCCATGCTTGTTTCAGCGCAATGTTTTCAGGCTCCCAGCCAACGCTCGGCACTTTCACATATTTGCCGCTTTTATCAAGAGCGTATTTTACTACGGTAAATTTGCCTTCCAACAGGTTTTCATCGTCCTGAGGCACTTGTTCTTTTTCCATTTTTTTTATTTGAAAACGGACGAAATTACTCTTTTTTGATGAAAATTTTCAGCTCACACTCTGCTGATTTCTCACCGTTACTACTTACAAAAGCATTGACAACAGTGGCATCAAAAATCCGGTGGATTATTTTTATTTCGGTAATAATTTCGGAATTAACCGATGGCAAGAAATGAATTTTTAAATCTTTAATTGCGCCTATAAAACCGATAGGAGCTCCTTTGTCTTCTCCTTCATTTCCTTGTTTGCTTGAATTATATCCTGCCTGCACGGCTGCAGTCTGAGCCATGTTTTCAATCAATCCAGGTTCACAAAATAATCCATTGTTGCAGAAAATGTTTTCTTCGCTGATGTGCAAACCCGTTATACATTTCTCTGCGTCAGAGAATAAGAGTTTGTCAATCATAATCATCGGTGAGCGTTGAGGAATAAATCTCAGGAGTTGTTCGCCTTCTGCAATTGCTTGCATACTATACAACAGTTAAGAGCGAGAACGCATAAGAAAAGCGGGCGCTTTCAGGAACCAGTAAAAGAACCTTTTGTCCTTTTTTTAGTTTCTCTGATTTGTGAAGTTCTTCCAGCATAAGAAATATAGATGCTGCACCAATATTACCAACCTGTACCAGATTGGTAAACCATTTTTCTTCAGGGAAAGGAATGCCGCTGGCAGCCATTTCATCCATCATTTTTTTGCGAAAGAATTCTGATGATATATGAGGTAATACAAAATCAATTTCAGCAGAACCGATGTTGTGTTTTTTTAGTGTTTCAGTTAGTTTTTTTACTCCAACAGAAACAATGAACTTGTCAAGCATTTTCACATCCTGTTTTAAGGAGAAGATAGACTTTTCAAGCCACTCATGTTCTTCGTATTCTTTCCAGCCTTTCAGTTTTCCGTCTTCTTTTTTATCGGCACCGGCATACATACAAGTTTCCAGTTCGCCTGCAAAAGAGAATAAATCCATCCATTCTATTTTGAATGATAAACCATCTTCGGCAGGTTTGTCTTTTAATAAAGCAGCACCTGCACCATCCGACAACATCCAACGCAAAAAATCTTTTTCAAACGCAAGAACAGGAAGCTCGTCTAACTCACGATGGCTGCGGGTTTCTTCTTCAAAGTTAC
Source organism: Bacteroidota bacterium (assembly GCA_005773695.1). The sequence goes on along the minus strand of SXHM01000189.1, from coordinate 229 downwards.
GGGCAAGCATCCAGGATGATGTTTGTTCAGAGCCTGCACACACAGCATTGTTTCCACCTGCAAGTACAGACATGTAGGCATATTTCATAGCATGCATTCCTGCGCAACATGCTCCGGAGAAGGAAACAACTTCTGTAACAGGACTCCCCAATTCACCATGAACCATAGAGCCATGTGAAGGTAATAGCTGGTCAGGAGAAGTTGTGCCACAAGCAAGGATTTGTATGTC
>SXHM01000188.1 GCA_005773695.1 Bacteroidota bacterium | reverse complement strand
GGAAGGTGAAATTATAACTTCATCATTAGGATATTTTACTTTGTCTTCCTCATCTTTTGTCAGAATAAAACTGTATTTCTTATTTTTAGTTTGTTTGTCATTTTTAATATAAAAATTCAGTGTGTTGTCTGAATAAAACGCAACTGAACTGTAAGTGCTATCCGACATTATTCCTGTAATTCGGATAGGTCCATTATTTAGATTGTAACCACTTGCCGCATAAATAAAATCAGGATTAGGCATCACTACCTGTCGGTCTTTATCAGTCATTACATCTGAATAAACCGGCACATTCATTTTTGAACCTGAATTGAATTTTATTTTTAAAAGAATATAACGGGGCGTAATATATATGGTAAGGAAATAACCCGCTAAAGCAGCAAAAACTAAAATCAATAAGCTTTTTAGTGCGGTTTTCATTTCTTTACTTTCTCAATAGTTGGCAAATGAACAGACTCTATATCTTTATATATATGCTCTTGCGGATGATACATTCTTATCGTTAAATAAAACTTCCCTGAATTTCCACTTGGTAACCAGTTGTGTTCTTTTTTTAATGATGAGATATTAATAACATAGCTACTGTCGCTTTCATAAATTACATTATGCAAGTTGAAAGCAAATTTATCTGCTTCATTAGGCACGAGGAAATAATCATCGCCATATAAAGTAATACTCCAATAGCGAGCTTCCAGTGGAATACCTTTAAGTACATAATCGTTTTCAGCGTTTAGTTCTTCACCTTTTGAATCTTCCTGAGCAACAAGATAAATTACTTCGCTTGGGTTTAGTGCATATAATGTAGCAACTGCAATCCTTGCTGTGAGCAACTGATTTTTCCCTACATCAGCAAGATTGCTCCCTTTCCAGCAACCGTTTTGAATGCTGGCATCTTTATTTGTCCAGTGATGAATGCGGTAATACGCAACACCTGAACCGGCCAGCAAACCAATGATAATAAGTAATATGACTGTTGATTTTTTCAATTCAGAAATTCTCAGAGCCTGTTTAATTTTTTTTTTAAGTTTTATTTTACCCAGAATACAACAGCTGCAATAGGCAATATAACTAGCATAGACAGTATGAGCATTCATAAAAGCTCATAAAAACATCAACAAAATTATAGTGAAATACATCAATTAGTTTCGAAATAATCCAAAGCACAGCAGAAACTGAACTTAACAATAGAAAGAGTTTAGCGGTAATTGTTTTATTGCCTGAAGTTGAATTCTCCGGTATCAGTCTATTTAAACTTCTCGTCACCAACCTTGCATGGCATGATGTAAGAAATACTCTGGCTGAAAAGTAGTTTGCCTGTTTTTTCTTTGATAAACATCTGAACAGGAATGCCACCCTGGTGCAGGTTTTCGCAAACGCTTAACAATGATGATTGCATTACCTCAGGAAAGTCTTTGATCTGCAGGTCAGCATCATCGGCCATCCATACCTCAGCTACATTGTTTCCGCTTTCAATTGTGTATTTAACACAGTTAAATTCGTTCACAACTTTGTTGCCCTCTTTGCTCAGCAGTTTGTAAGCAGTAAAATCATAATCCGGTTTTTTTACTCCACTTGCGGGAATGTTTACTCTTCCGCGCTCGTTTATCATTTCTAATTTGCCTTCTTTGCTTAGCAGGCTGTAGTTGCCGCTTGAACTTGTTCCGCTATTTACATAGTTAAGCAGGTGCTGTCCGTTTTTTATGTACCAGGTAATGTCTGACGTTTCTTTGGTAGCGCCATTTTCTGAGCGCAAAACAACTTTGCCTTCAAAGGTGCCTTGCGAAAATGAAGTTAGAAAGTAAAAGAAAGAGAAGGTGAGGATTATAAATTTTTTCATGTTTATTTTTTTTAGCCCTTTGAATTCGCTCAGGGTGTTAAATTTTAAAATTCGATTCTTAAACTAGTTTCCAACTTGTCCTTTAATAAACGAAGTCTGGTATAGATTATCCGTTATGCTGGTGTTAAACCCGTTGCGTTTAATAGCATAACCGGCAACTGCCGGTGTAGCATAAGGAATAGGAATAGGAAGTTGCAGATTAGTTACAACCGGTATCTGCACATTGCCTACAAAAGGAATATTTACATTTATGTATGCCGAAAGGTAGATGTTGAAATTGCCTTGTCCGCCCGGATAACCGTAGTTGCCTCCATCACCTGCATCTGCAATAGGAGTGAGGGTTATTGTAGCTGGTCCTGCGTTAATAGGAATAGGATAGTTAAGGTAGCCGCCCGCACCTCCTAATCCAAGCTGTCCGCCTGTTCCGCCTTGACCTGGATTGTAAACCGAAAGACCTATAACACCATTAGGCGATGTTCCTCCATAACTAACACCTGCGCCACCGCCACCGCCTGCACCTATAAATAAACCAAAGGTTATAAAGTCAGCAGGAGGAGGTAAAGTATAACTCAGGTCAAAGGCCATAGCGCTTCCGCCACCGCCACCGCCCAAGATGAGGCCGTTGTTTTGTATTTGTGCATCAATAGTCAGTGAAATTGCATCGGCACCATTATCACCCACACCAGTAGTAGGAGGGTTGGTAGTAGGGTCATAAGAAATGCCACCGTTTCCGCCACGGCCTATAATTGTTCCGTTGTTAACCACCGAAACAAGAGAGCCCGGGAAAAGATTTCCGGTTGTAAAGGCAGGAGTAATATTAGTGTCGCTTGTAATGCTCACCCCGTTCATAACTTCTACTGCCACACAAATAGGCTGGTTTTGAGGAGCCGTAGGATTTTGAATAAAAACGTTGGAACTTACATCGTATTCACTTTCGCTGTTAGCAACTGCAACGTAGTAGCAAGGGTCAACTGTTAAGGCATAAATCAGGTTTTGTGTGGTTGTTCCGCAAAGGGCTTGTATCACAATTGGGAAAGTGCCAGAAGGTGCAAAAGGTGTTGCATAAAAAACTACCGAAACAACACCGCTTGAGAATAATGGATTTGGTGTAATGGTATATGTTATTCCTGCAGGAAGATTTCCTATTACTGCAAGTGCAATATTCTGAGGTAATCCATTTGACTGGGTAATTGTAATAGCAGTTTGTGCTGAGTTGCTTATAAGGCGGTCTATAGTTCCCGCACTGCTGCTTGCCGAAAGGCTAAAGTAGCATCCTGCGCAATCTTCAAGATAAACAGGCAACCAGCAGGTTCCGTTAAAATAATCCAGCACGCTGTCGGTAGTGTTGTAAACAATAAGTCCGTCAGCAGGGTTCACAATTGCATCTCTGTCAACCTGCGACATGCGCGGTGGCAGAAAGCCCTTGGTTGTAGAAGTAAGGTCAAGTATTGCTGTAATATCAGGATTCAGCGTTCCAACACCCATATTATTCTGGGCGGTGGCAGTAAAAAATCCTGAAACTAAAACGGCATACGAAAGCAGGTGGGTAAAAAATTTCATTGTATTAAATTGGTATTCTGTTATTGGGCACGCAAATTTGCCAATAATATCCTTAATTACAATGCACAAACTGTAATATCTTTTTTTTCTGAATATCATTTATCTTAGCCCCCTTTTACTAAACCATGATAAAGCACATTGTATTTATTTTTTTGTTTTTATCAGCAGTTGATTCTGCACGGGCCGATATTGGTGAAACCTATGATATGCTGAACAAGCGTGAGCAACTGATTAAAGAAAACGAACACCTGCTCAGCGGTAGGAATATAGACAGCCTCAGTTCACAAGAAAATAGCCGATACATCGAAAACCTGCACATCATCCGCCTGATGGATGAAGATATTTTTAAAAGCCAGAAACAAACAGTTGACAGGGTCAGCGGCACTTCTGGCTATGAGCAATATGTTAATAAATCAATAGCACTGTTCTGCTTCTTGC
>SXHM01000187.1 GCA_005773695.1 Bacteroidota bacterium | reverse complement strand
ATTTGATGTGGTAAGCAATCCCGAGTTTTTGCGTGAAGGTTTTGCAGTAGATGATTTTATGAAGCCTGACAGGGTTGTAATCGGAACAAGTTCTGAGAAAGCACAACACATAATGGGAGATTTATTTAAACCCTATGTTCGTCAGGGAAATCCTGTAATTTTCATGGATGAAAAAAGTGCCGAGTTGACTAAATATGCTGCCAATGCTTTTCTTGCTACCAAGATTACATTTATGAACGAGATTGCTAATCTTTGTGAACTATTGGGAGCTGATGTTGACAAAGTGCGCATAGGCATTGGTTCTGACGACCGAATCGGAAAACGTTTTCTTTTCCCCGGAATTGGTTATGGCGGAAGCTGTTTCCCGAAAGATGTGCAGGCTATTGCAAAATCTGCATCTGATGTTGGATACAACTTTGCCTTGTTAGAGGCAGTGATGGAAGTAAATGAGAAACAAAAAACCATTATTGTACCTAAAATTCTGGAATACTTTGGTGGTTCATTGAAAGGCAAAAAGATTGCCTTGTGGGGTTTGGCATTCAAACCCGATACTGATGATATCCGGGAAGCTCCCGCTCTTTATATCATTGAAGAATTACTGAAAGCTGGTGCAGAAATTACTGCGTTTGACCCTGAGGCCATGAACAATGTTAAGAAGCTGCTGGGAACGAAAATAAACTTCACCGAAAACCATTACGATGCTCTAAACAATGCGGATGCACTTGTAATCGCAACTGAATGGCAACTTTTCCGTAATCCTGATTTTGATAAAATTACAGCAGCGTTGAAGAACAAAGTAATTTTTGACGGACGCAATTTATACGACAATCAAACGATGAAAGAACTTGGCTACACCTATTACAGCATAGGTCGTGAAGCCGTAAAAACCCCAGTAAATGTCTGAAAGAAAAAGAGTACTCATAACGGGAGCCGCGGGCTTCCTTGGCTCACACCTGTGCGATCGGTTTATTAAAGAAGGTTTCCATGTTATAGGCATGGACAACTTGATTACCGGAAGTCTTAGCAATATTGAACATCTGTTCAAATTAGAACAGTTTGAGTTTTATCATCACGATGTTTCTAAGTTTGTATTTGTGCCTGGCGAGTTGGATTATATTCTGCACTTTGCATCGCCTGCATCGCCTATTGATTATTTGAAAATTCCAATCCAGACTTTGAAAGTTGGTTCACTTGGAACGCATAATCTGCTTGGTTTGGCTCGTGCAAAAAAAGCTAGAATGTTAATCGCTTCTACTTCTGAAGTGTATGGCGACCCTAATGTTCATCCGCAGAACGAAGATTACTGGGGCAATGTAAACCCAATCGGTCCGCGCGGTGTATATGACGAAGCCAAGCGTTTTCAGGAAGCTATTACTATGGCTTACCACACTTATCATGATTTAGAAACACGCATTATCCGAATCTTTAATACTTACGGTCCAAGGATGCGACTTGATGATGGTCGTGCATTACCTGCATTTATGGGACAGGCTCTGCGTGGACAGGATATTACCGTATTCGGTGATGGCAGCCAAACTCGTTCATTCTGCTATGTTGATGATTTGGTAGAAGGTATTTACCGCTTGCTGATGAGCGATTATGTTAACCCTGTAAACATCGGAAACCCTGATGAAATTACCATCAAACAATTTGCGGAAGAAATTATTGCATTGACAGGAACTTCACAAAAGATAATTTATCATCCCCTGCCAACTGACGATCCTAAACAACGCAGACCAGATATTACGCGCGCCCAGCAAATACTTGGATGGAAACCTAAAGTATCACGCAAAGAAGGATTAAAGATTACGTACGATTATTTTAAGAATTTGCCCGAGTTTAAATAAAAAAGAATAAAACCTTAAAATAAGAAAGGCGCTGTTGCGCCTTTCTTATTTTAATTACTATTACATTTTCTCATATCAACTGATAAAAAAGACTAATTGATTAAAATAATCGGTGGAAAACATTTATTGTAAATATGTGTTTTATCATTTACGTTTGCAAATACTATTTTAAAACACACAATGCAAAAACAATACTCCACACTTTTAATTTTCATCTTTTTATTTTTGAACCTTCTCAATGCAAATGCACAACAAGCACCCTGCGCTTCAGTTAATGTAAGCAAGGCTCTTGAAGCCTCAGACCCTGATTATGCCCGCGAACGTGAAGAAATGATAAACGGGCGAGAGCAACGGATTCAGAATTATTTATCTAACCGCGATATACAAGCTGTTAGAAAAATATCGGTGGTTGTTCATGTTGTTTACAACGGTTCCGCTGAAAATGTTTCTGATGCACTGATTGCAGATATGATACAAACCCTTAATTAAGACTTCCGAAGACAAAATGCTGATGCAAGTGATACCCGTAGTGTTTTTCAATCGGTAGCAACCGATGCGCAGATTGAATTTTGCTTAGACCAAACAATTCGTGTTGCAACTACTGAAGACTGCTATAGCACCAGCACAGAAACCAACAAAATGAAATATACCAATCAGGGAGGTTCTAATGCTGTAAACAGTGACCAATTTCTAAATATCTGGATTGTGGACATTTGTGGAGGAACAAATTCAGGAACTGCAGGATACGCATACCTTCCAACTCCGGGAATGCATGGCTCTGCTATTGATGGACTTGTTTTAGATTACAGCCTGGGAATGGGCTCAGGAGCCCGAACTGCTACCCACGAAATTGGTCACTATTTTAACCTATGCCACACCTGGAGTTGCGATGATAATCCCGGCTGCTCAAACGATGACGGGTTTTCTGATACCCCGCAGTCATATCAGGAAAACTACAACACTTTCTCTAATTGTTTTGACCCAACTGTGAATTCATGCAACACCGGAACAGGGGATCTGCCTGACCAAACTGAAAACTTTATGGACTACGCTACCTGCCCTAATATGTTTACAATACAACAGGCAGCGGAAATGAATTCCATTCTAAGCAATGAACGATCTGATTTGCTGACTTCAACAGGTTGCAGCTCACAAACAGGTGGTGCTCCGGTTGCAGACTTTGTAGGCAACCCAACATCAGGAACTCCCGGCACCACTGTTCAGTTTACCGATTTAACCACCAACTCGCCTACACAATGGGCATGGACCTTTGGTGACGGGGGAACTGCAACAACACAAAACCCTTCACACACTTACAATGCAGTAGGCTTATACACCGTAACCCTTACCGCCACGAATGGCAGCGGCAGCGATGGTGAGACTAAAACCAATTACATCAATATTAGCACTGGAGGCGGAGGAACAAATAGCTGCGATACCATTTGGCTGCCCTCTGCCGACCCTAACGATACATGGACACTTTATCCTGTTCAGGGAGGAGGATTTATCAGCGGAACAAATAGTTATGGTGATCTTGCAAAAGCTCAGGAATACACTCCTGTAAATTCCACTTCTTATATTTCAGAAATTATTGTTTATTT
>SXHM01000186.1 GCA_005773695.1 Bacteroidota bacterium | reverse complement strand
GGACAGTTAGGAAGAACAGGGATCTATTTGCAGGTGTTTTCGTTTGTGCCCTGCAACTGATCAAGCAAATGCTTTCTTCAGCTCATCAATCCTCTCATCCAATGCTGAATTTTCTTTTTCAAAATCTTCACGGATTTGTAAGTGACCACAAATACTGAAATAGAATTTTATTTTAGGTTCGGTGCCTGAAGGACGCACGGTTACAACTGTTCCGTTTTCGCAAACAAACTGCATTACATCAGACTTTGGCAAGCCGGTTTCAATTACAAGTCCTGTAGCTGTATTTTTAACGGTGTTGTTTTTAAAATCTTTTATCACCATCACTTTTGAGTTATCTAATATTGCAGGTGGTGTTGTGCGAAAGCCCTCCATCATACGTACAATTTCTTCTGAGCCTTCTTTACCTTTCTTGGTAAGAGAGAGCAAACCTTCTTTATAGAAACCAAACTCCAGATAAACATCAATCAGCAGATTGTATAATGTTTTACCATTATCCTTTGCCCATGCAGTCATTTCGGCAATAAGGGCGCAGGAAAGAATAGCATCTTTATCGCGCACAAAATCACCTGCAAGATAGCCGTAGCTCTCCTCTCCCCCACCGATAAATTGTTTTTTACCTTCTAAGTTTTTAATCAGTTCGGCTATGAATTTAAAACCTGTAAGCACATCATAGCATTCAACTTTATAACTGCTTGCAATTTTTTCAATCAGCGAAGTGGTAACAATCGTTTTAGCAACAAACTGTTTGCCATCAAGTTTGCCAAGCTCACTCCATCTGCGCAGTAAATAATAAACTAACAACGAACCTGTTTGATTTCCGTTGAGCAGAATAAATTTACCGTCATTGTCTTTTACAGCAATTCCAACGCGGTCGCTATCGGGGTCGGTTCCCATTACCAATTCAGCATTTTCGGCTTCTGCTTTTTTCAGTGCGAGTGCTAGCGCAGCTGGCTCTTCAGGATTAGGTGAATGAACTGTAGGGAAATTTCCTTCAGGTTTATCCTGCTCAGCAACAGTTAATATATTGGTAAATCCATATTCTTTGAGCAAACGAGGGGCGAGTGTAATCCCTGTTCCGTGTAATGAAGTGTATACTATTTTCAAATTGCTTTGTCTCTGAATAGCTTCAGGAGAAAGGGAAAGTAGCTTCATCTTTTCGATGTAAGCAACATCAATGTCGTCTTTCACAGTAAGAATTAGTTTATCAATGGCATCATTATTTACATCTTCAATGCCTTTGATAGCCTGAACTTCAGCGATAATATTTTTATCGTGTGGAGCAACCAGTTGTCCTCCATCATTCCAGTAAACCTTGTAGCCGTTGTATTCTTTTGGGTTGTGTGAGGCAGTTACCACAACGCCTGTATGACAGCCATAATGCCTGATAGCAAACGACAACTGTGGTGTAGGACGTAACTCTTCAAAGATGTAAACCATAAAACCATTTGCCGAAAAAATCTCAGCTGTTTTGCGGGCAAACAACGCACTATTATTACGTGAATCATAAGCTATAGCAGCTTTCAGCAACTCACCGGGATATGTTTTTTTCAGGTAGTTGCATAAACCTTGAGTTGCCATTGCAACTGTGTAAATATTCATACGGTTGGTGCCAACACCCATGATTCCGCGCAAACCACCAGTACCAAATTCAAGGTCGCGGTATAAACATTCATCAAGTTCATTTTGGTCGTTATCAATAAGCCACTTTACACGGTTGCGTGTTTCCTCATCATAGACAGGATTAAGCCACTGTTTTGCTTTTGAAATTAGTTGTTCGTTTGTCATCTTTCTTGTTTGTGCGGCAAAAGTAAAATATATCGCAGATTTTAACGAAAACCTTATCTTCGCTGCCCCTAATGTTTGAAAATATAAATACTATGAATAAAATTATTCTTTTTGCCTCGATGCTGTTTGTTTACACATCATCGTTTTCGCAAACTAGCGAAAGTGCTGAAGCAGAAAAAAATCTTACAAAAGCAACGGAGAACCTGAAAGCAAAAAAATATCAGGATGCTCTTGTATCTATTGCAAAAGCCAAAGAAGAAACGGTAAAGCTTTTCAGTGGTCAGCTTGCTGTTTCATTACCTAAAACTGTGGAGGGTTGGAATCAAAATCCACCAGCCGAGCGAGGCTCTGCAATGCCAATGCCAATGATGGGACAGGGCGAAGTAAGCGTTACACGCACTTACTCTAATCCTTCACTAAAAAAATCGGAACCGGCTGCAACAAAAGCAACTATTACCGGAACTCCAGCTCCAGCCGCGGGTATGCCTGCTCCAACTGCAATGCCAGGCATGCCGGGTATGCCAGGAGGTTTTGGCGACCCATCAATCACAGTTACCATTACCAACAACACGATGTGGGCAAATGAAGTGGCTTCGGCACACGCAAATGCTGCAAGCGAAAACCCTATGCCCGGTTATGCAATGCCCGGAATGGAAGGGCAAAAATCATCGCCTATAAAAATTGCTGAATACCGCGCTTTGGAAAAATTTGACACAAACAGAAAAAACGGAAGTGTTGTTGTAATTGCAGGTGCCGGAGTTATTAAAGTAGAAGGTAATAATATTGAGAACAAAGACATTTTGGTGAAAATTGCCAATGCGGTTGACTTCAAAGTGGTGAAATCAGTTTTAGGAGAATAACATTGGCTTCAATTTATTTCACCGAGGAACACGAGCTTTTCCGCCAAAGTTTGCGCCAGTTTATAGAAACTGAAGTAGTGCCTCGCGCCAACGAATGGGAAGAAAAACAACAGATTGATAAAGCCATCTGGAAACGTATGGGCGACCTTGGTTTTCTGGGAATTAATTTTCCGGAAGAATATGGCGGAACTAATGCTGATTTTTTTAATACTGTAGTTTTATTAGAAGAAGCTGCTCGCTGCACTATGGGAGGCTTTGCTGCTGCCCACGGTGTGCATCAATACATGGCTACCGCACATTTACTGAAAGCCGGAAGTGCAGAACTAAAGAAAAAATATTTACCAAAAGCAATAAGCGGTGAGGCATGGGGGTCATTAGCAATATCTGAACCTAATGCAGGCTCTGATGTGGCAGCTATAAAAACTACTGCCATTCGTGTGGGTGATGAATACATCATCAACGGTTCTAAAACATTTATTACCAACGGATACTATGGCGACTTTGTAACGCTTGCCTGCAAAACTGCACCCGAACAGGGTATGAGCGGCATAAGCCTGCTAATGGTTGACCAAGGTATTCCGGGTTTTAAAACCAACAAACTAAAAAAAATGGGGTGGCATAGCAGTGATACTGCCGAGTTATTTTTTGACAACGTGCGTGTTCCTGCAAGCAACCTTATAGGCGAAGAAAACAAAGGCTTTTATTATATCATGGAGAGCTTTCAGCTGGAGCGTTTGGTGGCAGGAATTGGTGGTGTTTCGGGCGCACAACATTGCTTAGAAATAACATTGAAATATATTGCCGAGCGCGAAGCATTCGGCAGACCGATAAAAAAGTTTCAGGTATTACGCCACAAATTGGTGGACCTTGCTACGGAGATAGAAGCTGCGCGCCAATTGGTATATCAGGCGGCATGGCTTTTCAGCAAAGGCGAAATGGCAGTAAAAGAATGCAGCATGATAAAATTGCTTGCCACCGAACTGGGCAAAAAAGTGGCGGATGAATGTCTGCAGTGTTTTGGCGGCTACGGCTACATGGAAGAATATACCATTGCACGCATGTATCGCGATGCACGGGTGGGAACTATTGTAGGCGGAACATCTGAAATCATGAAAGAAATTCTTGCCAAAATTGTGATTGATGATGTGCAGTATAAGAGTGCGTACGGCACTAAAAGCCAAAAGACAGATGTAACAAGTCAAGCAGCAAATGACAAAAAACAAATAACAAACGAAAAAGAACAAACAACAAACAATTCCAATAACAATCAAAAATCAAACAAAATGGAGAAAGCATCAGAAATTATTAAATCATTACCAGAACGTTTTAAAGCAGATAAAGCAGCAGGAGTAAACACCCGTTTTCATTTCGAGATTGAAGGCGAAACAGGAGGACATTTTACGGCTATTGTAGTGGACGGTATTTGCACAGTTGAAGATGGACTGAACGGTGAAGCTAAATGCGTAGTACGCGCAAAAGCTACGGACTACGAAGATGTGGAGCTGGGCCGCACCAACCCGCAGATGGCGGTAATGATGGGCAAAATAAAAATTTCGAACCTTGGTGAGATGATGGGGTTTGTAAATTACTTTACGCGCCTGACTGAGAAATAATCTGCTAAATTGTAATCTATGATTCTTAAGCTTTAAAAAGATTACCACTGTTTCTCAGGTTTTTATTTAATATGCCAGACTGTAAAAAGAAAAACCTCTCGCAGTTATGGCGGATGTCTTTTTTTAGTTGACGCTATTAAGTGTGACTTTATCCTAATACGCTTAATGATATAGTTCCTTTTATAACATTTTGATTATACAAATATAAAGTCAAAAACTCCTGAATTATTTGGAAAAGCAAGAAGTTAAATAAATGCATAATTTAAACAATAATAATATATCTTGGAAAGGTTTATGAATAATTTGGCTTTAATTAAAAAGGAAAAGAATATCTGGAAGATGATATTCCGCATACGGAGATGTCAAGAAATTACTAAAAAATTGGCATTATCTAATCTTTTATACAACGGCAACTATAGCCTGTGCTTTTCAAAGACTTTTCAACCCTTACATCTTTACTCCAATAGATTAAACTGACATAATTTGCATTTTCCTCGTCAACTTGAGTTGATGTCCAAAAATAGCCGAAAAGCCCCTCATCAGAAAAATAAGAATGTTTTATATTTCTTCCACCAGGTAATGCAGAAAAACCGCTACTGTTTTTTGCAACAGTATCATTTGCAAATTTCTTAACCGATTTCATTGCAGCACCTGCAATAGTTTTTCCACCTAGTTGGTTAAATAAAATTTCCCACTCAGCAACGCTTGGAATGTGCCAACCTTCTGGACAAAGTCCATGGCTGTCATTTACAGCATACCAGTTGTAGAGTTTACCATATTTAGCATCCATTTCTCCGTTACCGTTATATATTGTAAAAGCACCGCTGGTAACTTCAAGAAATGCAAAGCGATCCTGAATTGGCGCAAGATCAAATGATCCGTCACGATAGGAGAAGGTTTTTAGATTTTCTGCCATCCATGTCTGTTTACCTATAACTACAGTTTTGTAAACATTCCCATCAATATCAGTAACAGTTCCATTCGCTAGAGAAGGTGTACTGATTTCTGCCGATTTTTTCACCTGTTCTTCTACCGAAATTTTTTGATTAAATCGGGTGAGCATAAATACAACTATAGGCAGTAGGATAAGAGCTAGACTTTTCATATTAATAAAATTAGAAAGATAAACACAAACTTAAAATAATTTAGTTTTTAAAACAATTAAAACAAAATCACATCTTCTCCTCTTTATCCTCTTTCTCAAAGTCCAACCGCTTAATATGATTCATAATGTACAATAAACACACAAAGAAATCAGTATTATGTATCGCAATCTATTTCTTAATCAGTTCATAATAAAACTGATCTTTAACTTTTATACCTCTTATAGTATAACGTTTAGTCTTGCGCTTAAACTTTACTTGCACTTCATCAGGTTTATTAAATTTCATTTTCAAATCGG
>SXHM01000185.1 GCA_005773695.1 Bacteroidota bacterium | reverse complement strand
TCATTATTCCTATTTCAAAAATTTCGGAACAGCAAATGTGAGGTTTGGTGATTTAGAAATTGAATTTGTAGGCGCGAGAAAAGAATCATATCGCGGAGAATCAAGAAAGCCTGATGTAGAACCAGGAACTTTGGAAGATGATCAGAATCGCAGAGACTTTACTATGAATGCTCTTGCATTGAGCTTGCAGAAAGAGAACTATGGTGAATTGATCGACCCTTTTGGCGGACTAAAAGACATTGAAAACAAAATTATCCGCACACCGCTTAACCCTGATATTACTTATTCTGATGATCCTTTAAGGATGATGCGCGCTATTCGTTTTGCATCGCAATTGAATTTTGTGATTGAACAAAATTCTTTTCAGTCTATTTGCAAGAATGCAGAGCGAATCAGCATTGTTTCTAAAGAGCGCATAGCAGATGAGTTGAATAAAATTATTCTTTCTCCTGTTCCTTCAGTAGGTTTTAAGTTATTATTCGATTCGAAATTACTGCACCTTATTTTTCCTGAAATGGTAAAGTTACAAGGTGTAGAAATAAAAGATGACGTCTCGCACAAAGACAATTTTTATCACACGCTTCAGGTATTGGATAATATTTCAAAAAATACCGATAATCTTTGGTTGCGTTGGGCTGCCATACTCCATGATATTGCAAAGCCTGCTACCAAACGATTTGAAACAAATGCAGGCTGGACGTTTCACGGACATGAAGATAAAGGTTCGCGCATGGTTCCTAAAATATTTACTGAATTGAAACTTCCGCTGAACGAGAAGATGAAATATGTGCAGAAGTTGGTGTTGCTGCATCTTCGTCCCATTGTTCTTTCCAAAGAAGTGGTAACGGATTCGGCTGTACGAAGATTATTGTTTGAAGCAGGAGATGATATTGATGATTTAATGACTTTGTGTGAGGCTGATATTACTTCCAAAAACGACAGAAAAGTTCAGCGCTACCTGAAAAATTTCGAAATTGTTAGGTTGAAGTTGAAAGAGGTAGAAGAGAAAGACAACCTGCGCAACTGGCAGCCACCTGTTTCAGGCGAAGAAATAATGAAGGCCTTTAATCTTAAACCCGGACGCGAAATAGGCATAATTAAAAATGCTATCCGTGAAGCTATTCTTGAAGGCGAAATTGGTAGTAATTATGATGAAGCATATAAATTTATGCTTTTAAAAGGAGCAGAACTTGGTTTAAACCCTGTACTTAAAGCTTGATTTTTTAAGAAATTAATTTTAGGTTTTATTGAAATAACTAATTTCGGGCATTCTCTAAAATGACAAAAAATTAAAAATGGCAGTTTATAAGTTCAGAGTAACGTTTGAAGATGATGATCAGATACATCGTGATGTTGAAATAAGTTCAACACAGAATTTTACAGATTTCCGTCAGGCTATTCTTAGTGCTTACAACATAAGCAAAGACTGGGATTCGGTTTTTTATGTAAGCGATGACAAATGGCATAAAGTAACGGATGTTGTTTCTTTTCCTAAAGAAACTAAAGCTGATGATGTTGTCAGCGGCAAACAGAAACTGGTGAAGTTTATTGACGATCCTCATCAGCGTTTTTTATATTCCGTTCGTGCGCTTACCGAAGTTGTTTTTTTGGTTGAGTTAATGAAAATTCTTCCCGACAGTCCTAAAACAACTTATCCTCGCACAGCAGCTACAGCAGGTGAATTTCCAAAACTGCTTTTCAATATGCTTAATGGCGTAAAAGAAGAAACTAAAGCCGTTTTCCTTGACCCTGAACTTGCAGAGTTCGATGCAAAAATGGCTAACCTTGATTCAATAGAGGAGCCAAATGAAGATGATTTGGAGGAAACAGATTCTTTAATTGCCGATGCAGCTGATTTACCCGAAGGCGAAGTGGAGATAACAGCTGAAGGCGAAACAGAGGTTTCTGAAGGAGGTGAAGAAATCGCAGAAGGTGAATTCGGAGAAGGCGAAGAGGGTGGCTTTGAAGATATGGTTTCTGACGGAGAAGTCTGACCTACACTTCTCTGATGAGCTGCACCCTTATTGTAGTTTGCGGTCCAACTGCTTCCGGAAAAACAAAACTTTCCATACAACTTGCAAAACATTTTTCAGCAGAAATCATTTCAGCCGATTCGCGCCAGATTTATAAAGAACTGAAAATCGGTTCTGCTCCGCCATCTGACGCTGAGTTGAAAGAAGTTAAACACTATTTTATTTCATCGCTTAATCTTGATGAGGATTATAATGCAGGTGCTTTTGAGAAAGATGTTCTGGCTTTGCTGTCTAAGCTTTTTGAGAAAGATAAATTTGCAATTCTTGTTGGTGGTTCCGGTCTTTACATTGATGCAGTTTGCAACGGATTTGATAAAGTTCCTTCTTCGTTTCCGGAAATCAGAAAACAGATGCAGAATTTGTATGAAGCCGAGGGAATAGAAAAACTTCAGAATAAATTAAAGGAGCTTGACCCTGATTATTATGTTAAGATTGATTTAAGTAATCCGCAGCGTTTGATGCGCGCATTGGAAGTTTGCCTGGGAACAGGAAAGCCCTATTCCTTGTTGAGAGAAGGGAAGAAGAATACTAGAGATTTCAGAATTATTAAAATAGGACTTGAGCTTCCGCGCGATTTGCTTTATAAACGAATTGATGCACGAGTAGATGAAATGCTGAAGGCCGGTTTATTGGAGGAAGCCAAAAGTCTGATTTCGAAAAAGGATTTGAATGCATTACAAACTGTTGGTTACAAAGAGTTATTTGATTTTTTTGAAAACAGAACATCATTGGATGAAGCCATAGATTTAATAAAACGCAACAGCCGCAGATATGCCAAGCGGCAGCTTACCTGGTTTCGCAGAGACAAAGAAATTCAATGGTTTGCTTCTGATGATACCGAGAAAATTATCAAAGTATGCGCAGCATAGTTGAACGATATCTCGAAATTTCCAACGAAGTAAAACTCCTCATCCTTTCCGAGCTTTTTCTTCACATCATCAACGCAGCTTTTTTTCTCATTCTGCTTATCTACATGGATAAAATGGGTTATCCTGACCATGAGGCTGCCGGATTTATTTCTTATCGTTTTCTTGGCGTAATCGCGTTTGCACTTCCGCTCGGGCTATACATAAAAGGTCGCAAACTTCGTCCGCTTATTCTGGCTTCGGGAATTGCCGTTCCTGTTTTTTCAATTCTTATTGTTTACGCAATACAGTTTCATCACAATACGCTGCTTCATGCTTCACTCTTTTTCTGGGGCGTTGCATTTAATCTGATAACCGTAAGTTCCCTGCCGTTTATATTACGAAATGTTAATCAAGAAACTTTGAGTGAAGCCATTTCACTCAGTTATGCAACCGGAAGCCTCGGAACCATCATTGCAGGGGCAATCATCTTTGCCGTTTCAAATTTTGCACCTGCAGTTTTTGACGAAAAACTAATTCTCTACCTCATTTCCTTCGGTGGTTTTGTAGCTTTCTTTTTTGCCATGAAAATCAGCAAGACTGAAAATATTCCCGCCATCACTTCCCGCAGAACCGACCTTACCGATTTTGATTGGATATTGATTATTAAAGCACTCATACCAACGCTCATAATCGCCACCGGTGCAGGATTAACAATTCCCTTCATCAGCCTTTTCTTTTACAAAATACACGGTTTGGATTACAACCGTTTTTCTGTTATCGGTTCGCTTTCCGGAATTTTTGTTTTCATAGGAGCAGTTGCAGTTCCTCATGTAAAACGCAAGTGGGGATATAATTATGCAATAACCTTGTCGCAATCACTTGCCGTACTTTCGCTCATTTTGCTTGCTTCAACTGAATGGTATAACGAGTGGACTTTTGCCATGCCTCTTGCCGTTTTGTTCTACGTTATGCGCACTCCATTAATGAACATGGCAGCACCAATGACTTCTGAACTAGTGATGAATTATGTAGGTCCACGCAACCGCGAAATTATGAGTGCCATGACTACAGCCATATGGTCTGGAAGTTGGTTTATCAGTTCACGCATTTTTAAATCATTGCGCGAAATGGATTTTTCCTACTCCAAAGTTTTTCTCATCACTGCAACGCTTTATGCCTGCGGAGTAATCTGGTATCACTTTCTTATTCAGGATTACAAAAAGATGAGCGGTAAAACTGAGAATGTTTGAAAACAAAAAAGGAACGCGAAAATGCGTCCCTTTTTTGTTTTTTAAACGGAAGTGTTTAGTTCCCGAAATCCGAAATAAACTTAATCCTCATCAAACGAACTTCTTCTTCGGTATAATCATCTTCACCCAGTTCTTTCAGCGCCTCGCCAACTGAATCAGATTCCGATTCTTTAAAATAGTCAAGAACCTCACGTTGTTTTTCTTCGTCAACATGCTCACGTATGTAATAGCTGATGTCCACTTTTGTTCCTGAAGATACAATACGTTCAATCTCATCCAACAATTCACTGAAGCTGAGTTGTTTGCTCTTAGCAATGCTTTCCAGCGGAAGTTTGC
>SXHM01000184.1 GCA_005773695.1 Bacteroidota bacterium | reverse complement strand
GGAGTTTTCGGCACGGAAGGTTGGTCCGAAGGTGTATACTTTTGAAAGTGCCAATGCGCCCAACTCCGCTTCTAACTGACCGGAAACGGTGAGGTTGGTTTCTTTGCCAAAGAAATCCTGACTGTAATCAACTGTGCCATCTTCTTTGAGTGGAGGATTTTTTGCGTTCAATAAGGTAACGCGAAACATTTCGCCCGCGCCTTCGGCATCAGAACCTGTGATGATAGGCGAGTGGATGTTGTAAAACCCGTTGTCGTTAAAAAATTTGTGGATTGCAAATGTAAGTGCATGACGGATGCGGAACACCGCACTGAAGGTGCTGGTGCGGAAGCGCAGGTGAGCAATTTCGCGCAAAAATTCAAGTGAATGTTTTTTTGGTTGCAGGGGATATTTATCAGGATCTGCAAGACCATAAACAACAACCTGAGTTGCCTGAACTTCTAAAGTTTGTCCGGCACCGGTTGATTTTACCAATGTTCCGGTGACGCCAATGGCAGCGCCTGTTGTAACGGTTTTCAACTCTTCTTCCGTGAATTTAGTCATGTCGGCAACTACCTGAATGTTGTTGATTGTAGAGCCATCGTTGAGGGCAATAAACTGCACAAAAGCGTTTCCGCGTTTGGTGCGTACCCAGCCTTTAACGGTTACTTCACGGTCAACTTCGGTTGATGCTAATAGTTCTTTTACGGGAGTATGTTTTCTGTCGTTCACGTTTTCGGCATTGATTTAAGGAGGCGCAAAGTAAATCAAAATTCACCTAATTTCGTCCGCTTCAGCATATATGCCGCTTCAAACCTTTTATATACGCAACATGATAAGCTCGCGTTGTATCCGTTCGGTTGCTGATGCGATAAAACTTTCAGGTGCAGAGGAAGAAGAAAAAACAACGCTTGGCAAAGCAGTAATTTCATTTGAAACGGGAAAATTTAAAAAGGAAAATTTTGTAAGAGCCTTGCGTGAAGAGGGTTTTGAGCTGATTGAGAGCAAAGAGGAACAAGCCGTTGAACAAATAAAAGTGGCTGCGATTGAACTGGTTTATCATGCCAATAATGCCAATTCGCTTATACGCAATTCGGATTACCTGAGTGAGAAAGTTGGGATGCCTTATGTTTCTCTGAGCAAATTATTTTCTGAGAAAACAGGACATACTTTGGAGAAGTATATCATACTTCTTAAGATTGAAAAGGCAAAAGAATTACTGAGTTACAATGAATATACGTTGAGTGAAATTGCCTACATGATGGGTTACAGCAGCGTGCAATATCTGAGTAACCAGTTCAGACAGATTACGGGCTATACCGTTTCGGAATACAAAACCAAAGGCATAAACGATCGCAGGCCGCTGGATAAATTGCTGGAGTAATTATCGCGAGGAAATTATAAGATTACCTCTGTAAATTTTATTCTCTTTTTGCAGTAAATAATAGTACTGTCCGATAGCAAGACCGGAGGTATTGAAAGGAACTAAATGATCTCCTGCTGACTGCATTTCATTCACTAAAATTTTACTCATTGAACCATTCAGATTATAAACCATGAGATGAACTTTTGAGGGCGATGAAAGTGAATATTGAATAACCGTACTCTCGTCTGTTGGATTTGGAAAAATTTTTACTTCACGAATATCTCCCTCTTCAACTGAAACAGTTGTTCCTACGTAATGAAAAGTAACGGTGTTATTATTTGAATTAGGAACAGCAATCGTATCATTAGTTGTGTTGTAACATATATCGGCAGGGTTAGATATGCCTGACGAAACAACAGAAGTTGGTGAGCCAAAATTGCTGTTGTATTTATAAACCGCTTGCGGATTCCATGATGATATGAAATAGTTTCCGGCAGCATCGCGGCCAATTCCATCACAGTTTGTTTGCGTTGTGGTTACTACGTTTGTAACAGCAGAATCTGCAAGACTGATAGCTTTTACAGGTGCATTACTACCCCAGTTAACAAAGAGCACACGGTTGTTTGCTCCGTCATACCACATGCCGTTGGGTGAAGTAACGGTGTTTGCAACCATAGTGTAGAATGCGCCCGTGTTGGTGTTTACACGGTAAATCTTTTTTGCGCTGAAATCGCTTACAAACAGAAAGTGATCGCCATCGCTGGTGATGCCGTTTAGGAATGTTGCGTTCAGATTAATGTTATCCACCAACGCAGCATTACTGAGGTTATAGCTTTTTATTCTACCGCCATCACAAACCCAAAGTTTGCTGCCGAGAATTTCTATGCCGTATGGACCGGTTACATTGGAGGTGAAAAGCGTTGGTGCGTTTCCCGGAACAACTTGTTGAATGCTGTTAGTGCTTCCGTTACAGGCAACCAGGTAGCGATTGTTGGCGGCATCGTATTCCACACTTTCGGGAGCACTATAGCTTTGCGCTAAAGATGTTGCGATATGCGAAATGAAAAGCAGAATAAAGGTAAAAAGTTTTTGCATGGCTTAGATTTGAAATGCAAACATAGAAAATATATGAACAAAAGCCCCATATTTGAAACCTTAATTCATTTCTGTTGAAAGGCATAGCTCTTTTTCTTTTTCTATCGTTGCTTGCCGAAATATTGGGTACGGTTGGAGGTTTTGGTTCCTCTTTGTTTTTTGTTCCAATTGCAGGTTTTTTCCTTGATTTTCACTCGGTGTTAGGAATTACAGCACTTTTTCATTTGTCAAGTAATATTTCAAAAATTGTATTGTTCCGAAAAGGAGTAGACAAAAATCTGGTGTTGCGCATGGGAATTCCTGCCGTGATTTTTGTAATAGCAGGAGCTTATCTGAGTAAATTTATTGATGGAAGAGCACTTCAATTTTCGCTCGGAATTTTTTTGGTAACGCTTAGTTCTGTTTTGCTGGTTTTTAAAAATCTTGCTCTGAAACCTACGCTTACCACCTCATTAGGAAGCGGGGCATTATCAGGTGTTGTAGCTGGTTTACTCGGAACCGGAGGGGCTATTCGCGGGCTTGCATTGGCAGCATTCAGTTTGCCGAAAGATGCATTTATTGCCACATCGGCAATTATTGATTTGGCAATAGATGCCAGCCGAACAGTGGTTTATATATTCAATGGCTATGTTCATTTTCACGATTTATATTTGATAGCTGCATTGTTTGTAATAGGTTTTGCAGGGAGTTACATTGGTAAAAAAATATTAGAAAAAATATCGGAAGCGCAGTTTAAAAACATTGTGTTGGTGCTTATTTTGTTCGTAGGGCTTGCAACGCTTACAAAACTTTTTGTTCAAGGCTAAGTGTTACCATTCCGATAAATTTTTCGCAAGCTGCAAATCCTTTTATTTTATTCCTTTATATTCGGCATTCTTAAAACCCACGCTTGCTTATGAAAAAATTTTTACTTAGTTTAGTTTTTGCACATTGTTTTTTTACCATCACATCTTTTGCGCAAGATATAATTATCAGAGGAAAAGTAAGTGATGTAGCTAATGACGAAACGCTTCCGGGAGTAAATGTTGTTCTTGAGGACAAGAAAGGAACAGTTACTGATTTAAAAGGCAAATATTCTTTGACGGCTGTTGAAGGCAAGCATACCTTAACATTCAGTTTTATAGGTTATAAAACCAAAACAAAAGAAATAACTCTTGAAAAAGGGAAAGACCTTGTGCTGGATGTTCAACTGAAAACAGATGCAAAGGTGTTGCAGATTTCTACCGTTACCGTAAGTCAGTATGAGAAAAACCTGAGTCAGGAAACAGTAACAATGGATGTCATTTCGCCTGCCCTTATTAAAAATACTAATGCCCGTGAGTTAAGTGAAATTGTATATAAAACACCGGGTGTACAGATACAGGATGGGCAGGTTAGTATTCGCGGAGGAAGCGGTTTTTCTTATGGAGTGGGAAGCCGTGTTGCCATATTAATTGATAACCAGGGAGCAATGTCAGGTGATTTGGGTGATGGCAAATGGAAATTTGTTCCAATTGAAAATGCGCAACAGGTTGAGGTTATTAAAGGAGCATCATCGGTATTATACGGTTCTTCTGCGTTGAACGGTGTTATTAATGTACAAACCGGCTGGGCAAAAGAATTACCTGAAACAGAGATTAATGTTTTTTCGGGTATATATGATAACCCCAAACGCAAACAATTAATCTGGTGGAATAAAAACAGAACCCCTTGGTTTTGGGGCGGCTCTTTTAATCATCGTCAACGATTTGGCAACCTTGATTTTGTAGCAGGTGCAAATGTCAACTACAACTTCAATTACCTTCAAAATGCTGATGAAAGAAGAGCAAGAATAAGTTTTAAAACTAAATATACAGACCCCAAAACCAAGCGCACAAGTTTTGGAGTAAACGTAAATTTCATGAATGAAAACAGTACACGTTTTTTCCTTCCTATTGATCTTAACGATAGTTCATTATACAAGTTGGATGGCTCAAATGACCAATATACTCTGGCTATGGTTGATCCGCATTTTACACATTTTGATAAAAAAAATAATCGCCATATAGTTCGGGGTCGTTGGTTCAATGTATTTCGAAAAGGAAACGGAGATGACCCCAATGCTAATTCAAATCTTTTATCTGGCGAGTATCAATTTCAAAGCAATGTTAAAAGCAAAGTTTTTATTACAAGCGGATTGATGGGGTCCTATGGATTTAGTACGAGTAATTTATTCCCAGGGCTAAGAACCACATGGGCTGCAGCTGTATATAGTCAGTTAGAGTATAAGCCAATACCAACCCTTACTCTGGTTGGCGGAGCGCGCTATGAAGTTACAGCGGTAGATACGCTTGTTGAGGCAACTAAACCTGTTTTTAGAACAGGGCTTAACTGGGAGGCAGGCAAAGCAACTAATATCCGGGCTTCGTGGGGACAAGCTTATCGTTTGCCCAGCGTTGGTGAACGATTTATAGCTGCCGAATTTGCAGGAGGGATAAATATAATTCCAAATCCTGATTTAAAAGCCGAAACAGGATGGAGCGCAGAAGTAGGCCTTAAGCAAGGTATTAAAGTGAGTAACTGGATGGGCTATTTTGACCTTTCTCTTTTTTGGATGGAATTTACCAATCAGGTGGAATATAGATTTCAGATTAATTCAAGCGGAGTTGGTCTTCGCCCCCGAAATATTCAAAACAGCAGGGTGGCAGGATACGAAGTTTCTTTAATCGGAAAAGGTAAAATAGGTCCGATAGGTGTTACAGCATTTGGAGGCTATACCTATTCTTATCCCGGAAATCTTGATGGCGATTCTAACCAGAGAAACGCAGGAACCTATCTCTCAAATATGTTTAAATACTATGGAAAAATAGAACCATCCGATACAGCTAAAGTTATGCAACTGCGCAATAAACATATTGTACGTTTCGATTTGCAGTTAGATTATAAGTCTTTTTCAATTGGTGCAAGTACCTATTACAACAGTTTCCCTGACAAAATAGACGGAGTTTATTACTTGGTTTTTAACGGACTTGCCGAATTTACGGAAAGACGCAAAAATGGAGATTGGGTTATGGACCTGAGAGCATCTGTAAAAATAAAAAAGCACCTTATGGTTTCGGTAATAACAAAAAACCTAACCAATCTTGAATATGCCAACCGCCCAGGAGTGCTTGAGCCACCAAGAAATTATACACTGCAATTACGTTATACCTTCTGATGAAAAACTTAGCGCCTTTGCGCCTTTGCGTGAAACTGTTTTTGGTTTTTATCTGCGCCTTTTTTTTCATACCCGAAACACCTGCAATTGCGCAAACCGCTCAAACCTCAGGTAAAGAATTAAAAATACTAAGCTGGAATATTTACATGCTTCCCCGCTTTGCACTGCACACCGGAAAAAGAAAACGCGCGCGTGAAATAGTAAAAATATTGCCTGCCGAAAATTACGACATCATTGTTTTCCAGGAAGCATTTCATGGCGATGCCCGCAGAATTTTAAAACGAGGGTTAAAGAAATTGTATCCGTACCGCATTGGCCCTGCCAACCGCAGACCATTCTGGATAAAAACCAACAGCGGAGTTTGGATGCTGAGTAAGACACCAATAAAAAAACTTAAACAGATAAAATACAAAGACTGCGATGGCTTTACTGATTGCTTTGCACACAAAGGTGCGTTGCTGGTTGAGGGTGAATTTGAAGAACAAAAATTTCAACTGCTAGGCACACACATTCAGGCGGGTGGCCCATATCCTGTGCGCCAATCTCAATACGAAGAGATACGCAATCTGATTGATTCCTATAAACAAGATGGGGTTCCGCAAATTCTGGCGGGTGATTTCAATATGGGAAAAGACAGAGGAGAACATTATTATCAAATGCTGAAGACTTTGGATGTTGAAGAATATGTGCCCGATGGTGAGCTCAAGTTTACTGCATCTATACTGAATGATATTAGAGGAGGAGATGATGACCGCCTGATTGATTTTATTTTTTACCGCCCCAACGGAACGAATCCTAAAACATTAATACGCAACGTTAGGCGTTTCTTAACTCCGCAACCCTGCTTTAAAAACTTTTGCGATTTAAGCGACCACTTTGCGGTGGAGGCTATTGTAAAATTTAAGTAAGAAAATTACTCTTTGCTTTTATACAATGGAACGGTTGAACACGCCTCGCCATACATAATACTCTTGACTACCGGGCGCAGCAGCCGGGTAATTTCCACATAAGCAGATTCGGGAACTGGGTATTTGCTGCAACCTTTGATGATGATTTTTTCTCCGCGGTATTTTTCAATGTCCAGTTTTGAAAGGGCATCATTATAAAGAACACTTTCAAGGGCTTCAGAAGTACCGAACACTATGCGTTTTGCATAGGGCTCAAGATGAACGGCAGCTAACATAAATGCCCATGAAGGCACAATGGCATCGGCAGAGCAAAGTACCGCAACGTATTTGTTTTGGTATTTTACCCAATCAAAACTCTTCAACGCCTCACGAAACTCTTTTTCTTTCAATATCAATCCCTGCCACAAAAACTCTTTAAGATCAAAAACAGCACGTTCACCTTTGGGGTAAAAATCCTCGAGGTTAAATTCTGTTAACCCGCTTGATGCTACTTTATTTATGATTTCGTTTTCCATTTTACATGAAGCCTAACTCCAATTGTGCGGCCTCACTCATCATCTCTTTTTCCCATGGCGGCTCAAATGTCAACGTAATTTTTGCAGAGCGCACACCCTGAACAGAATTTACTTTTTGCTCTACTTCAATCGGTAATGATTCAGCAACAGGGCAGGAGGGAGAGGTCAATGTCATTATTACCTCAACTCCAAAATCGTCATCAATTTTTACTTCATAAATTAATCCCAACTCATAAATATCCACGGGAATTTCGGGGTCAAATACCGTGCGCAGAATATCTATGATGCGTCCTTCCAGTTCCTTTTTATCGGTATGGGGGGTTGGATTATCTTTTTCTGTTGCCTCCATTCTGTTAAAGCATTTTTGTTTTTAAAGCCAAGGCATACAACTTCATTTGTTTTATCATAGAAACTAATCCGTTTGAGCGTGTTGGCGAAAGATGTTCTTTTAATCCTATCTGGTCAATGAAACTGAGATTTGTATTTATAATTTCATCAGGCGTTTGGTGTGAAAGCACACGAATCAATAAACTGATTAAACCTTTGGTAATAATTGCATCGCTGTCGGCAGTGAATACAATATTGTCGCCATCAGTTTCAGCATGCAACCACACACGGCTCTGGCAACCTTTGATTATATTTTCTTCTGTTTTGTATTTTTCTGCTATCAACGGCAATGATTTTCCCAACTCAAT
>SXHM01000183.1 GCA_005773695.1 Bacteroidota bacterium | reverse complement strand
TTGGGCAAATGCGGTTCCTGATAATACAACAATTCACCTGTTGCCGGAAAGAAATTATTTTCCGGATCTTCCGCACAAATTCTGCATTCAATTGCGTGACCAACCTGCTGCACATTTTCGTTGGTAAATTGCAAAGGCATACCCTGTGCCACCTCTATCTGCAAACGAACCAGATCAAGCCATGTTACCGCCTCAGTAACCGGATGCTCGACTTGAAGTCGCGCATTTACTTCAAGAAAATAAAATGCAGCTTCCTGATTTTCAGAAGCAGGAATAAAAAGAAACTCTACCGTTCCTGCACTGGTATATTTCACAGCACGGGCTAATTCTACTGAAGCATTTCCCATCTGCTCGCGCAATTCGGGAGTAAGGGAAGGAGAAGGACTCTCTTCAATCACTTTCTGGTAGCGCCTTTGCATGGAACATTCACGATCAAAGAAGTGTGTATAATTTCCATGTGTATCACCAAAAATCTGAAATTCTATATGTTTTGCCGATGGAAAATATTTTTCCATCAATAACGTTCCGTCACCAAAACTTTTTTCTGCTTCGCGTTTTGCTGCATCAAAAGCTTCTTTCAATTCAGAAGATTTGTTCACAATGCGCATACCCTTTCCTCCACCGCCTGCGCTTGCTTTCAATAAAACAGGAAAACCAATCTCGCCCGCCTCGTATTTAAAAC
Source organism: Bacteroidota bacterium (assembly GCA_005773695.1). Next base: position 5,313 of record SXHM01000183.1, on the reverse strand, counting down.
GATCAAAATTCTGGTCTTCGCCACTATATCCCGGAACTACCGGAACGCCTGCTTTTACAGCTATTTCCTTTGCACCCATTTTAGAACCAAGCTTTTCAATTGCTTTATGCGTTGGCCCTATAAAAATAACTCCTTCATCCTTGCAGCGTTTAGCAAACGAAGCATTCTCCGACAAAAAGCCATATCCCGGATGAATAGCATCGGCACCCGAACGTTTTGCTGCATCAATAATTTTATCCTGAACCAGGTAACTTTCAGAAGCATGTGTTCCACCTATGCTAATAGCTTCATCCATTGATTTTAAAAACAAGGCATTTTTATCTGCATCAGAATAAACTGCAACGCTGATAATGCCCATATCCTGTGCCGTGCGCGCAATACGTATGGCTATTTCTCCTCGATTGGCAACTAGTATTTTTTTAATTTTTGTCATTCTTCGCCTGTTCTTTTAAAACCAATTTTCTTTCTTGGCTCAGGTTTAATTTCTTGTGATTTCTCAATCAATTCAAATAATCCTGTGATTTGTCCGTCATGTAAATCTACTCGTTTTTCAATATTCACAATCTTATCGTAAAGATGTTTTTGTGACAAAATCAGTTTGCGCATTTTCGTGAACAAACGAATGATTTGAATGTTGGTTTTAATTGCCCTTTCGCTGTTAAGAATACTTGAAAGCATTGATACTCCTTGTTCTGTAAAAGCAAAAGGCAATTTCCTTGTCCCTCCCCAACTTGATGTCACAAATTGTGATATCAAGTCTTCAAATTCATCTTTTGAAAGCTGAAACATACAGTCATTTGGAAAACGCATGATGTTTCTTTTAACTGATTGTATTAAAACTCTGGTCTCTACACCATATAACTCAGCAAGGTCACGGTCAAGCATTACTTTTTCACCACGAATAACATATATTCTTGATAGAATATTTTCGTCCGGAATAGTAACTGCTACTTTAATTTTTGCCATTTTCAAATGTTGAGGTCACAGTTTGTGACCTCAAGTTCTACATTCTGAATACTCCAAATCCTTCTGCTCCTTTAAACTCAGTGTTATGAATAACATCCATACACATCTTTAAATAATTTCTGGTTTCGCGCGGATCAATCACTCCGTCATCCCAAAGTTGTCCGCTTGCATACCAGGCGTTGCTTTGTTTTTCAGCTTCTTTTACCATGTATTGAGCCATCTGTTTGCCTTGCTCTTCGTCATATTGAATTCCTGATTTTTCAGCAGCAGCACGACCAATAATCTGCATCACACCTGCAAGCTGGTCGGGGCCCATTACGGCAATTTTAGAATGTGGGTACGAGAACAAAAATCTGGGCTTGTAGGCTCTTCCGCACATGGCGTAGTTTCCTGCGCCATAACTTGCACCAGTAATAATGGTGATAGCAGGAACAGTTGAGTTGCTTACTGCATTTATCAACTTAGCTCCGTTTTTTATAATTCCCTCTTCTTCGTATTTTTTCCCCACCATAAATCCCGTAATATTTTGCAGAAAAAGCAAAGGAGTATTATTCTGATTACAAAGCTGAATAAACTGTGCGCCTTTATTTGCAGCCTCAGAAAACAATACTCCGTTGTTGGCTATTATTCCAATTCTGAAACCATTGATGCTGGCATAACCTGTAACCAATGTGCTACCATATAGCGTTTTAAATTCTGAAAATTCTGAGCCGTCCACAATCCGTGCAATCAACTCACGCTGGTCAAACGGAATTCGAACATCAGCAGACACAACACCAAGTATTTCTTCTTTATCGTAAATCGGTTCCTTTATATCAAGGTTTTCTTTATCCAATGGCGCTTTCAGATTTGAGAGTATTTCTCTTGCTAATCTTAATGCATCCAACTCATCCTCTGCCATGTAATCCGAAACACCTGAAACGGTGCTGTGCATTTTTGCTCCGCCCAGACTTTCTTCATCTGTAACTTCATTAGTAGCCATTTTCACCAACGGTGGTCCTGCAAGAAAAACTTTGGCTTCATTCTTCACCATAATCACATAATCGCTCATTCCTGGAATATAGGCACCACCGGCTGTGCTGTTTCCGAAAACGATAGAAATGGTTGGTATGCCTTCTTTTGAACGCCTTGTTATTTCACGAAAATTTGCACCACCGTAATTGAAAATTTTTGCCTGATCAGGAAGATTGGCTCCTGCTGATTCAACCATATTGATGCCGGGCAAACCGTTTTCCAATGCTATTTCACCGATGCGTAAACCTTTCTGTAACGTAGCATAATCAATGGCTCCGCCTTTTATAGTTCCTATATTGGAGTTAATCATGCACAATCTTCCGCTCACAAAACCAAGTCCGCATACAATAGTGCCTCCCGGACCAAAACCATCCATCCCCCAGCCTGCCAGCGGACATAATTCCATAAAAGGCGAATCACGATCGAGTAATAATTCAATGCGCTCACGCGCTAATAATCTTCCTGCTTTTTTGGTACGGGAAAGGTATTTTTCTTCTCCCTGAAAAAGCGCTTCCTGCATTTTACCATCCAACTCTTTTATTTTATCCTGCATCAATGCAAGATTGTTTTTATAGCTGTCGGAATTGCGGTTTATTTTGGTTTTAAAAACTGACATATTTTTGAAATCAGGGCTGTGAAATTACTGCTTTTTCAATACAGACTTTATCCTGTCGTGGTATTTTTTGTATGCCACAGGATTTAGTGTTTTTATAACGTGATTACTATTGATTTCTTTAAATGGGTCAAACTTTCGTTTGGTCTCCAAAACATAAAGCAATTTGCCGATGTGATAAGAAAAACGGATTTGAAAAAGAAACAAAGACAAAGTTCCAACCAGAGCAAGACTTGTAAGTATCATCAAGGGAATATCACTCAGTTGGGGACTTCCCGGTAAATCAAGCAATACGGGAACCAGAAAAATTTCAATTGCACCAAGTATAGCAATGCTGAAACGGGTTACTCTGAACATTTTTTTATTTGATTCAATCTCCAGTCCGCTCTCAATTTTTAGCTTTGTAAGCAACTCAGCATGTACTATTTCAAGCCAGAGATTTTTTATCAACAAATAGACATAAGGAAAAAAGAAAAGTGCTACCCAAATAGCCTGCATATCACCTTTTACAGCAAACAAAGCATAGATAAGAGCCACCAAAAAAGGAGACTTCATAATCAGCCACGCGGTTATTGCATCGCCTTCTATAATGTATTTTTTTATTAATTCATGCATACTTTAAAAGTCATACCAATCGCGTTTGCGCGAAAGTTTTAAGTCCTGAAGAATGGAAGATTTTACATTAATATCAATGCTGTAACTTTGAATAGTACCAAATGGAACCCAGTTAAATGTAGCCTGCCAGCAATGTAAATCACGGTAAATATTTAAAGAAGTTTGTGTCAGTTTTTTTGCAACAAAATCATAACCTGAATTAAATCCTAGTTTCCATTTAGGAGTCAAGTTTATATTTCCGTTAAAACTGAACGCCTGTGTTATATTTTTCTCTTTCAGCAAAGCATTGTAGGTAACATTATAGTTTGCTGAAAACTGCCAGGGAATATTAAAATCTATAAACTGATCGGGATACGAATTCACCATATTTTGTTCGGCTTCTGTACCTTTACTACTATTACGCTGCTGATTTCCCTGCCTGTTTAAACTAAATCCAACAGCCAGTGAGGCATTGGTTAGTTTAACCCATCCCTGTTTTGCCTGCCAACGATACGTATCAATTTTTCTGTTCAGCGAATCCAAAACATATGGAGTTAATGTTGACGAAAAAACAACGTTGATTGCCTTCAAAATTGTTGTTCTTGCGCTTAACGAGAAGTCCGAAAGTTTTAAAGAATCAGCAAAGAAATTATAAGAACCGACAATTGAAAGCACATCAAAAATCGGAACTTTCTTAGTTGAGCTTACGGTATCTTTTGGTGTTTTCACTTTCATCTCCAGATTATTATTAAGACTGAAACTGATTGAACCTGTTTCACCGGAAGGTGGCGCACCATAACCAATATTATAAATAGAATACGAAGTAAGCACACCTCCCGAACCGTAGTAGCCATATTGATTTGTTCCAAAATCAGGGCGATAGGTAAAACCAACATTGGGAGTAATTACATGACGAATGGCCTGCACCTTTCCTTTTTTGAATTTGAACATACCATAAATAATGGTGTTAATGTTGGCATTCACACTATAATCAGCATTTGCACGAATATCCTGTAAAGTATCAGTAACAGCAGTTTGCGTTTCGTTATCCCAATACTTCCGAATAGTCTGAAAATAGAGCCTTGCATTACTGTTAAATGTTGGCGTGATGTTAAAATACTTCAGCACTTTAAATTGGGTTGTTACAGGAACAGAAAGCTGCGCCCCGTTTACCATATTATTAAAAGTTTGCGTTCTGAAGAAAAGCGAATCGGCTGTGCTAACCGAATTTTTAAAATCGAGTGTTGCACTTGTTCCAATTTTCTCATACCACCGTGATTTTCCAACTGCAATTTTTCTTTTCAAAGGGTAAATTCTATTCACTGTAAACGCCACCTGCGGCAAGGTCAAATCAACCGTTTTGTTTAGTGTATTCTGGCTGTGTGCCATGCTTGCCGAAAGATTAAAAGGTGTTCCCGCCCATGATTTACTCCACGAAATATTACTCTGAAACGTATTGGTCAGGAAGTTCTGTACGTTACTGGTAGTTCCGTTTTTAAAATTGTTTCGACTCCCGGCATTTACATCGGCAGAAAACGTGCTGTTGGGGCGCGCTTTGGGATCCTGAATATGCTTCCAGCGCACGAAAAAGTTGTTATTTACCGAATAGTTCGGGGATTCTTTATAACCTTCTTTTACACTGGCATAACTCAATTGAAGATTTCCCGAGTATTTATAACGTTGCTTGTAATTTGAAATCACTTTCGCGCCATAACTTCCCTTCGAATAAATGTCACCTAATAAGAGCAGATCAGCTTTTTGCCCGATTGTAAAATAATAGCCACCTTCTTTCAGAAAAAAACCAAGTGAAGGTGATTCACCGTAAGTGGGTAGCTTCATTCCTGTTGTTCTGTCTTTTTTATTCGGAAAAAATCCGAATGGTAAAACCAATGGCATTGGCACATCTTCAATCATAAGGTATGCAGGGCCTGTTACAACTTTATCGTTAGGAATTACTTTAAGCTTATTAGCAGCAATCAAAAAATGCGGATCGTCTAAATCGCAGGTAGTGTAACCACCTTTACTTATAAAATAATTGTCGTTTTCCAATTTCTTCACCACTCCGCCATGAATATGGCCTTCACCTTCAGTTGTAATTACTTCTTTGATTTTCCCTTTCTTGGTTT
>SXHM01000182.1 GCA_005773695.1 Bacteroidota bacterium | reverse complement strand
GACAATGCTCCTCTAAGACGCGGAAAGCCAACAGTATGGAAGAAATGGGGAAGCAGCACAGCCATACTTTCTGGTGATGCAATGTTTATTAAATCGTATGAATTGTTATCGACTTATGAAGGTGATCTGCTGAAAAAACTGCTTCCCGTTTTTAATAAAACGGCACTTCAGATTTGTGAGGGGCAGCAGCTGGACATGAATTTTGAAACAACAGAAAATGTTTCCATTGCCGATTACCTTCACATGATAAAAATGAAAACAGCGGTATTGCTTGGCGCTGCTTTGCAGATGGGCTCTTTGGTTTCGGGAGCATCCGATGAAGATGCAAAGAACCTTTATGAATTCGGGAAGAACACCGGTATTGCATTTCAACTGCAGGACGATATTCTTGATGTGTTTGGTGAAACAGAAAAAGTAGGAAAACAAACAGGTGGCGATGTTATCGCCAACAAGAAAACGTTTCTGTTGCTGAAAGCTATAGAGTTGGCTGACGAATCAACCCGAGGAAAACTCAATGATTTATTGAGCGAAAAAAATGAACAGAAAAAAGTAGAAGGTGTAAAAGAAATCTACCATTTGCTGGAAGTAAAAAAACTGGCAGAAGAAGAAATGCAGAAATTCTACAGCAAAGGACTTTCGGCCCTTGAAAAAGTAAATGCACCTGCTGAAAAGAAAAAAATGCTGACTGATTTTACTGAACAACTAATGCAACGCCAAAGTTGAAATTCAAGAAACACATATTCATTTGCTCCAACGAGCGTGCAGCAGGTGAACGTAAAAGCTGCGGTGAAAAGCACGGACTGACATTGGTTGCAGCCTTTAAGAAATCATTGCTTGATAAGGGGTTGAAGACCGAAGTGCGAGCACAACGTGCCGGATGCTTAGATGCTTGCGAAAGCGGACCAACATTAGTCGTTTACCCCGAAGGAATTTATTACCGTAACGTACAACTAAGTGATGTGGAAGAAATAATTCAGAAGCACATTATTGAAAATACGCCTGTAGTACGTCTGGTTCTTCCGTCACCCTGAACTTGTTTCAGGGTCTATATGAGAATAACTCTTTTTAAGATGCTGAAACAAGTTCAGCATGACGCAACCTTTTATCTTTGCAGAATGTTATCTGAGAAGTTAAATGATATTTCCATTTACAAAAACAACGAGGAGATTATCCGCCTAACAGCTGCGCAGGTAGAAAAAGATTTTGCTTCCAACGGAATAGATATTTCGTTTTCGGGAAACATTGCCACGGCTTATGACGAATTGTTTGTGCAGGTAAAACCGGTTGTGCAGAATCTGTTGGAGAACAACTGCAACAAGTTTTCGCAATTGCTTTACACTATAGACCTCAGCGAAAAGAAGGCAAACGAGATATTTGCCAACAATTCTTTTGCCTATGCGGTAGAAAAAATAACACAGTTTATTCTGGAGCGTGAACTGCTGAAGGTGATTACCCGTAAACACTTTTCGAAATAATTTGCTTAATTTTGTGTTCATGAATTTTTTAAGCAAATGTTTTTCTGTTGCAATGGCACTATTGATGCTCGTAATGAGCATTGGTATTACCGCACACAAAATGGTTTGCTTAGTAAGCGGTGCGGTAATGCTTTCTTTTATTGAAAGCGATGATTGCTGTGCCACAGAAAGCAAAGCAACTAATTCCGTTCAAGCAAAGTGCTGCGATTATTCAACCGACTACTTCAAGCTGGATATTCAAACCATTGTAAGCAATTTCAATGTTAAGTTTGATTTTGCTGATTATTATTTCACACTTCCTGATTTTGTTTTTACTGAAGCTGCAAGAACGCAACGTGCCGAGGTAGCTCATGCTCCGCCTCTCATTTCAGGGAAAGACATTCTTATTCTCGTTTCGGTTTTTCGTATCTGAGTTTTAGCTTTTGCTTAACCTCTCCTTTGGAGAGGCAACAGAGTATTAATGCTAAAACATGAACATGAAAAACAGATTTATAAAATTATTAATCGTCTTCCTCTCTTTCCCGGGTTTGGCTTTTGCACAAACCCTTGAAGGAATTGTTTACGGAATTGACGAACAGAAAAAAGAAGCTCCGCTTCCCTTTGCCAATGTGCATTGGCTGGGGACAAACGAAGGTGTAGTTACCGGAGTTGACGGAAAATTTACGCTGAACAGAAACGCAAAAACGCAGAACAAACTGGTTGTAAGTTTTACCGGATATGTAAGTGACACGCTTAGTATCAGCAACGAAACATTTCTCACCGTTAAGCTGAAAAACAGCGTTGAGTTAGGTCAGGTAACTATACAGGGGAAGCAGCAAAGCACTTTCCTTTCGCGGATTGATCCGATATTGACGGAAAAAATAACAGGAGCAGAATTGCAGAAAGCAGCGTGTTGCAATCTGAGTGAAAGTTTTACCACCAATGCTTCGGTAGATGTGGTTTATACCGATGCTATTTCGGGGGCGAAGAAAATACAATTGTTGGGGTTGGATGGAATCTACACGCAGATACAAGGCGAAATGATTCCATTTATACGCGGTTTATCTTCTGCTTACGGTCTGGGGTTTGTGCCGGGCACCTGGATAGAATCCATTCAGGTATCAAAAGGTACGGGCTCGGTGGTGAATGGTTATGAGCAGATGGCAGGACAGATTAATCTTGAATTTCTGAAGCCTGATGATGATAAAGCTGATAAACTTTTTGTGAATGTTTACGGCAGTTCGGGTGGAAGGGGAGAAGTAAATATTCATGCCGGAACAAAATTTAACCAAAAGTTGAGTATGTTGTTATTTCTGCATGGCAATACTATTTTCAGGCAGAACGACAGCAACCACGATGGTTTTATGGATACGCCTTTGCAACAGCAATATACGTTTTACAACCGCTGGAAATATCACAGCGGAAAACGGATTGAATCACAGCTGAATATGAAAGGTGTGTATGAAAGCAAAACCGGGGGACAAACGAATGAGTCTTTTGAAGAACATTCCGGACACGGGGCAATGGAAAAATACCAGATAAAAGTGCTGACCAAACAATTGGAAGTAAGCAACAAAACAGGATTGATGTTTCCCGGAAACCTCGACCGCAGCTTAGGATTAATCACTTCGGTGCGCTATCATGAAATGGATTCTTCGTTCGGGTTGAAGAAGTATTCGGGGACGGAAAAAACGTTGTATGCCAATCTGATTTATCAGGACAAGGTTGTGAATGGTGATAACAAGATACGGACAGGCGTTAGTTTTTTGCTGGATGATTATATGGAAACGTACAACGATTCATTGTTCACACGCAGAGAGATTGTACCGGGTGCGTTTGCAGAGTACAGTTATAACAACATGTCGTCTTTATCATTTGTTGCGGGTGTGCGGGGTGATTATCACAACCTGTATGGTTTTATGTTTAACCCGCGGGTGAACATAAAAATAAACTTTGCTGAAGAAACTATTTTTCGTGTAGCGGCAGGCAGAGGCTTTCGTGTAGCCAACCCCTTTGCTGAAAATGCTTCGGTGCTGGCAAGTGCGCGCACAGTGATTGTTAAAGAAAAACTGTTGCCCGAAATTGCATGGAACTATGGCGTTTCGTTAAGTCAGGGTTTTGTTTTGTTCGGAAGGGAATCAAGTATCAGCGCTGATTATTTCTACACTAATTTTTTGAATCAGGTGGTGGTTGATCTGGATTATAGCGCCCGCGAAGTGAGCTTTTATAATTTAGATGGCCAATCGTATTCCAACAGTTTTCAGGTAGAAGCTGCGATAGAGCCGCTGAAACAATTTTCGGTGAAGGCTGCTTATAAATACTACGATGTGCGTAGTACCTACTCGGGAACATTATTGCTTAAACCGATGACCACAGCGGGAAGAATGTTGCTGAACTTCGGATACTTCACACGTTTTGAGAAATGGAAGTTTGACTTAACGTTACAACGTTTCGGAAGAAGCCGGCTTCCGGGAACAACGGAGAACCCTTCGGAATATCAGCGGGCTGATTATTCTGCTCCTTACTTTACAATCAATGCGCAGGTGACTAAAAAGTTTAAGCGCTTTGAGGTCTACCTCGGAGGCGAGAACCTGACCAACTTTATGCAGCGCGGTGCTATCGTAGCGGCAGCAGATCCTTTCGGACCCTACTTTGATGCCTCTATGGTGGGGGGACCGGGGATGGGAGCAGTGGTGTATGCAGGGTTGAGGTTTGTAATTAAGTAATTAGTACCCGTAACCCTTATACCCTTTTGTAAACTCTTCGGCAGCTATAACAGGGTTTACCACTATATTATGATACTCGTATGTAGCCATCAAACCCTTGGTATCATACAACTCCTGATAAATAGGCAGGTACGTAAGTTTATCAATATAAGCAACTATTCTTTTTGCATAGGTAATCGGCACTTTAATCACCTGCCCTGCTTTTACAGAGGTAAAATTTTTCAATCCGTTTAATTCAAGAAGATTGTATTCCCCCACCTTTTTCTTGCGCGCAATTTTTATCAAATCCTCACCTGCCAGCACAGTGTAATCAAGCAATTTATATTCTTTGTTATCCAAAAAAATTTTATAAACATCTCTTCCGTCCCATTTAATAATTCCTTCGTTTTTCATAAACTCATCAATCTTTTCTTTGTAGCGGTCGTGCGCATCTTTCAGCAATTCACCAGTGTAAAAAAATCCCAATTCATGAATAGTATGATGTTGGTCGGTTCTTAAAATATCACCGTAGGGATCAAGATTTAAGTTAATGTATGGAAATGCGTTTGGATTTACCAATGCATTGTTATTGTTTGTTCCGTTTATATATAAAACCTCTGCCCCTTCATTAGGCTTTGCAATTTTAAGGTAACACTTGAAAGGTCTTACATTCATTTTCACCTGTTGGTCACCTGGAGCCATTTTTCCGTTTATCATTCGCTCGTTTTTAACTAAGCGAAATTTCAAAGTTTTCACATTGGCAATAGAGGCCATCATTTTATCAAACAGCTCTGTATGTGATGGCATCGGCTGAGCCAAAACACCTGAAAACAGAGAAGAAAAAGCAATGAAAAGGAAAATAAGTTTTCTCATTTTAAGTATTAATAGTATTTTTAGTAGTGTATTACAGCAGCCACTGCATAGTGATCGCTCAGGTCTTTTCTGGTTTTTGTTTTATCCCAGGCTTGTTGAATAATTTCTATGGTGCGGTCAATCCAGGTCGAGCACTTACCGTTTTCTTTTATTAGAATATAATCAAGCAATTGCGGATTACGGTTAGTATTTACAGCAAACAAATCATTTTCTCTTCCACCCCAGGTAACCAAATCTTTCAACCACGATTTTGTTTTGCGCGGGGTACAATCTTCGGCATTTAAAAGTGTAAGCATATCGCAGTAGCCCGCCTCATCGGGTGCGGTGTTCAGGTCGCCTACAATAAACTGAGGCACATTTTCTTTTTCAAAGGGTTTAAGCAATTTTTCAGCAATATCTTTAAACTGTTCTTTTCTTGTTTCGGGATAATCATCCGATTGTAAATGCGTTCCTATCACCTGAAAAAGTTTTCCGTTTTTAGTCAGCTCAACAAGTATCGCGCCTTTTTTACTCATGCAGTCGGCAATTTTGCAGGTGTTATATTCAATGGTAGCAACCGAAGTAAACTCCAGTTTGCTCAAAATCCAAACACCGCTGTTCAACTTAAGAAAACCCCCATCGCCTGGACCGGCCGAAAAAGGAAACTTTTCTTTCAGCCCTTCCCACAAAATTGCTCTTGCCTTTTTTTCAAACGCTTCCTGAAATACGATTACATCGTAAGCCTCATTTTTCAATTGCTCTGCAATAGCTGCCGCCCTTTCCAGTTGCCCTATTTTCGGAAAAAAAGTGTTAGGTAACATATATATGTTCCACGAAAGAATACGCAATTCATCTGCACCCGATGCAACTACAGAAGGGCTTTGAGCTTCGGCTTGAATTGTAGAAAAAGCTCCGTAGAAAAAAATAAAAAACTTAAATAATCGTAGATGCATGGAGGTGAAAAGTAATTGCAAAAATACGAAGAAACAATTGTCATGCCTATCAAAATTTGTTTTCAAATAATAATCACTTAATATTGCGGTAACAAATTAATAATCCAAAATGAGAAAAATCTTACTCGCACTGCTCACTGCTTACTGCGTACTGCCTTCTGTCTCCGCTCAGCAGCCTTATGAAAACAATGGAAAGCTCGATGATTTCAGCGAACTCTCCAGCGTTATCACTCTCCCCATGGAAATGCCCGATGGCGTAAAACTAATGACCGATATCTACCTTCCCGTTACTCAGGATTGTCTTATGGTGCAGATTGCCACCGAACCTATTTTCGGATTAGAGCCACTTCCTATTGAGTTTATCCGTAAAGGAACCCAGCTTATCCTCTACGATTCAACCTATGTAATCAGCAATGGCGATACCATTGGAACAGCCAATGCAAACCCCTATAAACTTCCTATGATATTGCAGCGTACTCCTTACAATAAGGGCGATGGCGATGATCCGGTAGGCTCATTGGTTTCCATTCTTGGCTACGCTTTTTCTGTGCAGGATATGCGCGGGCGTTATGCTTCCGAAGGTGTTTACTTCCCTCTGCAAAGCGATGGCTGGGAAAAAAACACCTACCATGCCAACTGGCAGCACGTGTTGGACGAAACAGATCCTTCTGATCCTAAAAACGGTAACAAACACGAAGATGGTTACCACACTATTCAATATATTGTAAACGATTTCAAGCGCGACTACGATTATGACCTTGACGGAGTAACAGACACCAACGATTTTGTGGTAAACGGCTGGATCGCCATGTTTGGTGGTTCTGCACTTGGTTATAATCAGTATCAGGCAGCAGCAGCCCGCAAAATTGATTATACACAACCCGGCCTAAAAGCCCTCTTGCCTATCGTAGCTCCAAATGAATTTTTCAAAAGCACAGGCTTCCAGAACGGAGTGTTACGTGACCGTCTTGTTACCGGATGGCTTAAAGGACAAATCTTCACTGGAACTGATGATGATTTAATGGATATTGACAACGAAATGCACAATACCATTCACACATCAAAAGACTATGCGCTTCCTAAATCAATGTATGTAAACAACATTTTACAGAACTATCAGGAAAACAAATTTGATGTGGCAGCCCTTGCCATCGACCATTTTGTATCTATACGTTACGATGATGCAGACGGAAACCTTGGCCCATGCGGATATTACCCCAACTCAGTTGGTCGTAAAGACATGGATGCAAGCCGCGGTATGATTGATGCAGCAGGTAATTGCAAAATGGACGACTACGAAAATGATGTATTCGGACAAACCATTTTCAGCCGTTACGAAAACATGGACGTACCTGCATATCACCTTCAAGGATGGTGGGATATCTTCATTGACGGAACAATTGAGACATGGGCATTCATGCGCAAGTTCATTAAACCTACATCAGGCAATAACAAAAAACAAAAACTCGTTATCGGCCCATGGGCCCACCAGACTATCGGCTCAAAAACTACTGGCGACAGAACTTATCCTGAAAACGTAAGCGACATCTTGGGCTTCGACTTTGACGAAGTTTCTGCAGACAACACCCCCATCAGCAAAGTTTTGACATCCGAAGTAATTGCATGGTTCCGATACAACCTCAACTATAATCACAACAACTTCCTTGGCGAGCCTAAATGCGTAATCCCGGAAAGTGATCGCTGGCAGGATGTAGTTGCGGGTGGCTTGATTAAAGTGCGTGTTCCTTCCGAAAAATATGTAATGACATTTAATGAATTGCTTGGTCTCTTAAACGGAACCACAGGTCTTACAAATATCAAAGCAGAATTGATGATTGGAAGCAGCGTTCAGGATACCACATTCAGCTTCGAAGGCTTTGGTGCTCCTGTTATCCCTGGTTTGGATTCAGGTGCTATTCCAAATATTCCTTTCCGCGACTTTGCTGACGAATCCGATGTGGCCAACGTTCGTTTCTACGTAATCGGCCCTAAT
>SXHM01000181.1 GCA_005773695.1 Bacteroidota bacterium | reverse complement strand
TTTCTGTTGGTTGTTGTTTTCTCTTCGTGCCTGAAAAGAAATGATTTTCCAGATGAGCCGCAGATTGAGTACCTTGATTTTGTAAAATATCAGAACACACAAGGCAAAGATTCAATTGGTGTTTTAAAATTTAAGTTCACAGATGGTGATGGTGATATTGGTCTTGACCAACAGGATACATTTCCTCCTTTTAATGAAAGCAATTTGCATTACTACAACTTTTATGTAAAATATTTTGAGAAGCAGAATGGAACTTTTGTTGAAGTTGTGCTTGCCCAACCTAATAATTCACGCATTCCAAATATTACTCCGGAAGGACAAAATAAAACACTGGAAGGAGAAATTGAAATAGCGCTTTACATCAATAACCCGCTTTCAAATTTCGATACTATACAATTCGAAGCCTATATTTTTGATCGTGCGCTTCACCAGAGTAATACCATTGAAACCCCTGAGATAGTGGTGGTAAAGTAGTGTTACGTTTATCTTTCGTATATTCAGATATAATGTTCGCATGAGTAAAAACACTGTGGTGATGTTTTCTATGTGGGCACCCGATACACCTACTCCCATTGCCCACCGCCTGGATAAAATTATCAGGTGCCTGAAAGATGAGGGTATTGATGTGGTGCTGGTTTCGTTTTACAAAAGTGAAAGGGATTTTAAAGAACAGTTAACTCATCATTATTCGCTTGAACGGATTTTTCCTTTTTTAAAAAGGTTTACAAATCTGAGAGCTAATGAAGAGCAGCCAAATAATACAGCAGTAAAGAACGGTTCAATTTTTACAGGAATAAGGCAATTTTTTACTGCAATTACAAGATGTTTATTTGCTCCTGACATCAATATTATTTTTGCTTTCCCTGCTGCCTTTCTTCTTGTATGGGCAATTCTCAGACACAGAGCCAATTATGTATTTTCAGTAACAAATCCTGCAAGCTTTGCTTGTGCAGGTAGTTTTGCGGGTTGGCTAATGAGGCGTAATGTTATTACTGATCTGGGTGACTTATGGTATGTGATAAAGGAGCCTCGTCTTAATTTTCAATTTGAAAAAAGATTTCACCGATGGCTGGAAAAATCAACTGTTCAGCGTTCCGATATAGTAACATTTGCTTACCCCGAATTAATGGAATTATTTACTGCTCAGTATCCGGAATTAAAATATAAAATGAGGGTAATGGAGCAGGGTTATGACGGAAACTTTGTTTCACCCCTTAAGATTCAGAAGAAAAAAGAAGATGTGTTTAACATCGGGTATTTCGGAAGTCTGAGAATGAATGAACAATACAAATCATTTTTTTCATTGCTTGATAGCTTTAATATTCTGCTGCAAGAAAATCCTCAACTTAAGCCAAAAGTAAAATTGATGCTGGCAGGGAGTATTTCAGATGAATTCTTAGAAAAAATTAAGTTGCCTGATTTCTCTGAAAATGCAGAATATCTTGGGTATCTGCAGCCCGGAGAGCTGGAGTCAACAATGAAAGAATGCGATGCTTTTATTGTTGTAACGGGAGCAAAGGAAATTCCATTTTCATTTTTGGTCCCACAGAAATTATACATGTATATGCCCTATAAAAAACCAATTATTTATGTTGGTTATGCAGGCAAACAACTGCAAAGGCTTAAAATGATATTTCCTCCGGTATATCCGTTTTTTCCTGATGAAACAGGTGGGATAATTACCTGTTTGTTGAAAATGGTTAACGGAGAGCTTTCAGAAGTTGCTATTAACGATAATGAGTTGCAGAAGCTGGATTTTCGCAATCAGTTTAAATCGGCTTTTGCCGGTTATTTCAAACCCTGAGTTTTTTTTCCAGAAAAGGAATATACAATGCGTTTAATTTCATTGCTCTTCGCATGTAAACAGCAGCAATAATTGTCCATGCAGTAGATGTAATCATGGTTGAGAAAGCGGCACCGTTAATACCCCAGAGCGGAACAAAAATGAGGTTCAGCACAATGTTTATGATAAATACTGCCAGGGCAATATTCTGATCAATATTTTGTTTGCCAATCATTGAAAGAACAGGCAAGCGTCCTCCTAAAATTGCAGCAAGCCGACCAAGTGAAAGAAGAATGAGAGCAATACTTCCTTCTTTAAATTCATTTCCGAAAATACTGAGAACAGGAGTTGCCAAAAGTATAATACCAACTATTGCAGGAAAGGTTGTCCAGAAGACGAGCTTGTTTGCCTTATCAATTGCATTTTGCAAACCCTCCTGATCGTTTTTATTATTTAAAATGGCAAAGTCAGGTGCAGAAACACCGCCAACAGCCACTATGGAAAGAGTAAGAAACATTGATATTCTGAAGGCGATATTGTAAACACCAACCTCGGCTTCGGTTCGGAACATGCCAAGAATAAGCGTATCGGTCCATACCATCAGATAGAACAATGAGTTGGCAAGCATCATAGGAAAGCCTTGCTGAACTATGCTTTTGTAACTAAGCCATTGCTCACCGGAAATCTTGAAAAATGATAATTGTTTCATCAGCATAACGCCACTGATGACCCAACTGATTACCAAAGCGGAAATATATACTTCAACTAAATACTCGTTACCGAAAATTAAATTTGAAATGAGCAAAGCTGGCATTGCAAACAGCCATACACAGGCATTTCTGAAAAATGATGAAAAAAGCGGATACTTAATTCCTTTCATGGCTTCAGCGTTAAGCAGCAGCATATTCATGGGGATAATAGCAAATGAAATAGTTCTGAGTTGGGGTATTAGTTCTGCATTTTTAAAAAATCTGATCGCAATTAAATCACTGAAGAAATACAGCAAACAGGTAGATAAGGTTCCAGACATTAATGTTATTATAAATGACTTGAAATAAATGTCTTTTACTTTGCTCATACTTTTTGAATGTTCTTCAGCTGCAAGTTTTACAATCAGAGTATCTAAGCCAATTCGACTGAAAACACAGAGAAGCTGTAACACAGTAAGGCATAAAGTAAATTGTCCCCAAATGCTGCTGCCGTAGTAG
>SXHM01000180.1 GCA_005773695.1 Bacteroidota bacterium | reverse complement strand
AAGGTTAACATCTAACTGAGTAGATGCTGCATCTGATTTTATGAAGATTGAAGGGCGAAGGGTAAAGTTAGGGTTGATTTCATAATCGTATCCTGCAGTTGCAAAATAGTGACGTGCAACATTCAAAGGCTCACCATTTAAATTATCAAGATCTAGTTTGCCACCCAACAAGTGAGATGCTGAAATACCAAAGTATAATTTATCTGTATTGTAGTAAACACCTGCCCCTAAATCAGGAACTAGGTCACTTGCTTTTCCGGTTGGAATTGATGGATCACCAGGCTGAATAGGTACAAAATTTCCATTCATAGTTTGGTTAAGAATACCAACATCAACACCGATTCCCAATTTTCCTGAACCCACATTCATGCGGTAAGCATAAGCTAAACGTGCAGCTAATGTACTTTGAAAACCAATTTTATCCTGCATAACAACAAGACCAACTCCTCCATGAATCTTTGCAATAGTTGCATCAATGCCTAAAACAGCTGTTTTGGGAGCACCGTCAAATCCTGTCCATTGAGTTCTGCCTATTAGATTAGCGCAGATACCATCATTACTTCCTGCATAACCCGGGTTTGTAAACAACCTGTTATACATGTACTGGCTAAACTGCGGATCTTGCTGTGCAGAGGCTGCATATGCGATAAATGCTACAGATAAGGTGGTAAATAGTTTTTTCATAACGTCTGTTTAAACTTAATTGTTGTGTTTTTATGTATGTTTAATTGTTTCTCTTTTTAAAGAAGGGGCTAAAGTAAATAATTATTATTCAAGAATGCAAATATTAAATAAAAATTTAATCTTGTCATTGCCAAATAGAACCAAATACTATTGCACTATTTTAAAAATTACCCAAATTTATAGAAATTAAGTTTTACGAACCAAATAAATCTGACTATCAACTTAAAAAATCAGACGACCGACACAATTTGTTCTCAGGAAAAGTTATTATCCCAACTTTTGAAAAGCCTGCCACCACCTGTCAGGCATTTCTTCAGTACATGCAATTTTGTAGTCATTATAAGAGCATGGAACCATACTGTGACGCTCATATTTTGATTTTTTGCTGCTGGGATAAGGAACTTCCATCCACCAACGCCCGCTTTTATCACTTTTGTAGAAAACGATTTCGTATTTGCCTTCTTTTATACTCACACGATACTTTGTATAGCTGGACTTATCGCCAATCGGGTAGTCTTTTTTGCGACTGTAATATCCATTAATGAAATACCAGATAATTTCGGCTGCAAGGAAAGATGTTTGTCCGTTAATATCTACGGAAGGATTTATTTCATAGATACCAAATGAAGTAAGTTTGTCGCTTAGACCAGCGTAACGGGCAATGCGGCAAGCTTCATCGCCAAAAAAACCATTGGGTGATGCGTTTTTATTTCCGGGGGCATCGGAATGGCGGATAGCTGTAATATCAAAGCTCAGAATGTCAGCATTTCTTACAACAGGCTCAACCTCTTCTATTTCTTTCTTTACATCTCCCAAACGGTATGAATCGAAAAACATTTTTTCCATAAGAGAAATGCCTTTTTGCTCAACAAAATAAGTCTGGTAGCCGATATTACTGAAATTAAAAAGGAAGTTTGGCTGATGCAGAATTATTTTACTCAGATAGGTTCCGGAATCAACCGGGCTATCCATTTCGCCCATATTAAAGGCAGAATCAACTGCAACAATGTTTACCATTTGCTCCATATCGCGGTAGGCGCAATAGTTCGCGTAAGTTAAATCCTGGCTTCCTCCTATTATTATTGCTACAATTTTTTTCTTTGCCAAAAAACCAATAACCGAAGTCAGCGCAAAATAGGTGTCTTCTGTAGTGTTTCCTTTTTTTATATTTCCAAGGTCGGTGATACGCATAGGAAAATCGCCTCTGTAAAGATGATATAGTTTTTTTCGAACGAAATCAGGAGCTTCTGCACATCCTTTATTATTGACAGCATTTCTATCATCATTTACACCAATAATAACGATGTCGGTGTTTTCTAATTCAGGGAAATTGTCTTTTTCTGTATAACGGATAATCTTTTCTCCAATGGTATTTGCCTGAAAATCCGTTTCACCAAGGTTTGCAGGCTCAAAGAAAATGGAGATGTCCATGGTTTGGTTTTATACCCTTAGACTAAGCTCAGGGTGACATTCAATAACTATTTCTTCTTTTTTGTAAATCTACCTCTTGCAGGTTTGTCCGGTGCTTCTGCTGCAAGTTTAAGACATTCATCTAAAGTTAAAGATGCAGCTTCTTTTCCTTTAGGAATTTTTACATTCTTTTTTCCTACTACTATATAAGGTCCCCAGCGACCGTTCAACACCTGCACTTCTGCATTTTCCGGAAAAGATTTAATTAATTTCTCGCTATCAGATTTCCGCTTTGCTTGTATCAGTTCTGCTGCTGTTTCGCCTGAAATGGTGAGAGGATCTTCCGTTTTCGGAAGAGAAATAAATTTATTGTCGTGCTTAATATAGGGACCGAAACGTCCTGCGCTTACAATCATTTCTTTGCCTTCAAATACACCAACTGTGCGGGGAAGTTTGAATAATTCTAATGCATCTTCTAATGTTACGGCTTCTAAACGCTGTTCTTTTTTAAGACTGGAGAACTTGGGTTTTTCGCCTTCTTCTGTCGTTTCTCCAATCTGTGCAATCGGACCAAATCTTCCAATTCTAACATAAACATTTTTGCCACTTGCAGGGTCAACACCCAACAAACGCTCACCAGATGCGCGCTGAGAATTCTCAGTTGTGTCAACTGTATCTTTATGAAAAGGTTTGTAAAAATCATTGATCATTTTACTCCATTCCAACTTGCCTTCTGCAATTTCGTCAAACTCTTTTTCCACCTCTGCCGTGAAACCAAAGTCTAACACGTTTGCAAAATTTTCAACCAGAAAATCATTCACTACCATTCCAATATCACTCGGAAATAATTTTGATTTTTCTGCGCCAGTATTTTCTGATAATTGTTTTTCAACAATCTTTTTGTCTTTCAGAATTAATTGAGCGTAAGCTCTCGGAGTTCCTTCTCTTTCCTCCTTAACAACGTACCCTCTATTTTGAATGGTAGAGATAGTTGGCGCATAAGTAGAAGGTCTGCCTATCCCCTGCTCCTCTAATTTTTTTACCAGACTTGCTTCCGTGTAACGAGGCGGATGCTGCGTAAAACGTTGCGTTGCTGCAATTTCATTCAGGTCAAGTTTTTGTCCTTTTTCCATTGGAGGCAACATACCTTCTTCACTGTCTTCCGGTTCTTCGTCTGTACTTTCCATATACACTTTAAGAAAGCCGTCAAATTTTATAACCTCACCTCTTGCTATTAATTTTTCAGATGAATTAGAAACACCGATTGTTACCGTTGTTTTTTCCAACTCGGCATTTGCCATTTGCGAAGCAAGTGTTCTTTTCCAGATCAGATCATATAAACGTTGCTCCGAAGCATCTGCACCTGCTTCATGGTTTTCCATGTAGGTAGGGCGTATAGCTTCGTGGGCTTCCTGTGCACCTTTTGAAGTGGATTTATATTGCTTGATATTTACATACTCTTTGCCATAAGAACGTGTGATCTCTTTTTCGGCAGCCTGTAATGCAGTTTCGGAAAGGTTTACCGAATCGGTTCTCATGTAGGTTATTTTTCCTGACTCATACAATTTCTGTGCAACCGTCATGGTTCTTGAAACAGAAAAACCAAGCTTACGGCTGGCTTCCTGCTGTAAGGTTGATGTTGTAAAAGGCGCTGAAGGACTTTTCTTTGAAGGCTTTTTCTCCAGATCTTCCACTGTAAATTCTGAAGTTGAACAAGCTTCTAAAAATTTCTGTGCTTCTTCTTTGCTCTTGTATTTTTTGGGTAGCTCTGCTTTTACCTGTAATTTTTTACCGTCTTTATTTATTTCAAAAACGGCTACAATGCGGTAAAATAATTCTGATTTATGATTGATAATCTCGCGTTCGCGTTCTACTATTAAACGCACCGCAACGCTTTGCACACGGCCGGCAGAAAGATTTGGTTTTACCTTTTTCCAGAGTATTGGTGAAAGTTCAAAACCCACCAAACGATCAAGTATTCTGCGAGCCTGTTGGGCGTTT
>SXHM01000179.1 GCA_005773695.1 Bacteroidota bacterium | reverse complement strand
GTTTCTGCCGGACAAAATCAAACCGTGGCAACGGGTGAGTTTCCTGTCATAGTTTTCGGACATGGTTTTGTAATGGGTTATGATGTGTACAGCAATATATGGAATGCTTTGGTTCCAAAAGGATACATAGTGGTATTGCCAACTACGGAAGGCAGTTTATCTCCTTCTCATGCCAATTTTGGTGGAGATATTGCTTTTCTTGCTGCTAAAATGCAGAGCGAAGGTGCAAGCAGTTCTTCTCCCTTTTATCAGCACGTAACTGATAAGTCAGGAGTTATGGGTCACAGTATGGGAGGAGGTAGTTCATTTCTTGCTGCTGAAAATAATTCGTCAATTACTACCATGGTAACATTAGCAGCAGCAGAAACAAATCCGTCTTCAACTTCAGCAGCTGCAAATATTACCATTCCTGCCCTTACAATAGCCGGCCAGGATGATTGTGTTGCAGCACCTGCAACCAACGCTCTGCAAATGCACAATGCCCTGGCTTCGGCCTGCAAAACGTATATCAGCATTAATAATGGCAGTCATTGTTTTTTTGCACAGAATAATTTCAACTGCAATTTTGGTGAAGGTACCTGTAACCCTGTTCCCGATATTGACAGGGCCGACCAGCAAGATGCAACAGCAGATATGTTCAACCTTTGGTTTGACCACTGGCTGAAAGGAAGTTGTCAGGCTTGGGAAGATTTACAGGATTCATTAGCTATTTCTCCACGCATCACTTCACAGCAAAGTTGCACACAGCCCACACCTTCAATTGGTATGAACGGAATTTATCTGGAAGCAACACCTTCCGGAACATATTATCAATGGTATTATGAAGGCAGCATTATTATTGGAGCAAACGGACAAACACATCAACCCGACCTTGAAGGAAATTACACTGTTGAGGTAAATTACATTACTTACTGCCCTGAAATGTCAGCTCCTTACAACTATAACACTACCGGAATTAATACTTATGAAAGAGAAGAAATTAAGTTATTCCCAGTTCCTGCCGGTGATGTAATTCAGGTAAGCCTAACCAAAGGAATTGGAAAAACAGATGTAAGAATTTACGATGTAGCCGGAAAACAGTTGATTCAAACTCCGCTAATTAAAACGCAGAGTATCATTAACATTTCTTCACTTTCTGCAGGCTTGTATTTCATTAGTTTTACCACGGATAATGGAATCATTCAATCTCAAAAATTTGTAAAACGATGAAAAATCTCTTGTCACTTACGTTTAGTCTCTTTCTTTGTGTCTGCTATTCTTTCGCTCAGATTAGTCATGAACTTATACCTTATGTGAAAGATGGAAAATATGGTTATTCTGATATAAATCGAAAGATTGTTATAGAGCCTAAATACGAAGCAGCTTATCTTTTTTATGATGGACTTGCGGCAGTAAAATTAGGTGATAAAATGGGCTACATTGATAGCAAGGGAACAATCGTAATTCCTTTAAAATATGATGCCTGTGGAAATTTTGCAAATGGTTTTGGTCAGGTACAGATTGGTGGAAAGTGGACTGCCGTTGACAAAACAGGAAAAGAGCTTACTGCTTTGAAGTACGAAATGATTTACAAATTTACGGATGGTCTTGCGCCTGTTCAGTCGGGAATTAAGTTTGGTTTTATTAATACCAAAGGCGAGGAAATAATTAAGCCGGTTTATGCTACAGGAACAGAGTTTAAAGACGGAGCAACGGCTGTAATGGACGATGCCGGAAAAATCAGTTATTTAGGTGTTGACGGCAAAAAACTTTTTGACAAAAGTTTTTCTGAAGGACTTGCTTTTTCTTAAGGACTTGCTGCTGTAAAAACAGATGAAGGTAAGTGGGGCTTTATTGATAAAAAAGGGGATATGGTTATTCCTGCCGATTATGATTATGTGGGTCAATTTTCTGAAGGCCTGGCAAGTGTAAGCAATGAATTTAAATTTGGATTTGTTGATAAAACAGGGAAAGAAATTATTGCACTGGATTATGATTGGTCGCGCGATTTCAGCAATGGTTTTTGTGTAGTGGAAAAAGATAGTGCTTTTGGATATATTGATAAATCCGGAAAAGCAATAACCGATTTTATTTTTGATAAAGCTTATAATTTTAGTAACGATAGGTTGGCTCTTGTTTTCAATAAAGGCAATATGGTTATCAATACTAAAGGTGGTGTGGTTGTTAACAGAATTTACGATCAGGTTGGCGAATACAAAGAAGGTTTGGCCGTGGTTAAAAAAGGAGAACTGTGGGGATATATTGATGTGAATGGAAAAGAAGCTATTCCTACTATTTATGAAAGTTCAACTGATTTTGAAGAAGGTCTTGGAGTTGTACAGTTATTGGGCAAATATCTTTATATAGACAAGCAAGGGAATCTGTTTGGCGAATAACACCCCCTAGCAATCTCCCCCGAAGTGGGAGAAGTAAGACAATGACAAGAAAGCAATTCATTAAAGGCTCTGCAATTGTTGGCCTTGGCTTGGCAACCACACCCATTCTGAAAGCAGGCTCTGGAATGTTAAATTCCAAAAACTATAGAAAAGATTATCGCGTATTGAGTGCGAGTAAGCAAATGGTGGGTACTTTACCTGTGTTACGTGCTTTTGCAGGCGACCACACCGATTACGTTTCGCCTTTTGTATTCTTTGACGAGTTTGGTCCGGTAAATCTAAAACCAGGAATCAAACCGCTACGCGTTGATGCGCATCCTCATGCTGGTATAATTCCTACAACGTATTTCATTGCCGGCAGCGGCCATCACAAGGATAGCTTAAACTATGATTTTCAGATTGGAGTAGGGGAGTTCATGATGTTTCATTCGGGTAAGGGTGCTATCCACATGGAAGAAACAGGAAAGAAATTATTTGATGAAGGTGGCGATTATCATGGTTTTCAGATTTGGCTGAACCAGCCAGCACGATTAAAACATACTTCTCCCGAAACCTATGTTCACCGCGATGAAAAAACGCCAACCATAGTAAATAAGGATTACACCGCCAAAGTAGTATTAGGCGAAATGCTGGGCGTGAAATCAAAAATTGAAATGCAGTTCAATGCTTTTTATGTGCATCTGAAAATGAATGCCGGTTGCCGCCTTGATATTCCTCTGGAGGCAACTCACAACGCATTTATATATGTTATAAAAGGTAAAGTTGAAACAGAAGGTGAGCGCGAAGTAAAAGCCAATCAGGTGGTGCTGTATCAGCGAGGCGAAAGTTTGATTAATCTGTTTAGTGCCGAAGGTGCAGAGCTGTTGCTCTTAGGCGGTGAACCTTTATACGAACCGCTTTACTCGTATGGTCCGTTTGTAATGAATACCGAAGCTGAAATTCAGCAATGTATTATGGATTACAACTCAGGCAAAATGGGAAATCCTGCCGAGGTTAATCGTTGATTATTCCGGCTCCTCCGGTTTTATTTGTATCGCTTTTTGCGACTGCTGTTTCTCCCACATTTTAATAAGCGGGTCAAGGTCTTCAACACCTATGTGTTTTGAAATAATCTTCTTGTCTTTGTCCAGCAAGTACATTTCGGGCGATTTGTAAATATCATACAAATCGCGGAATTTACTTGTGTTATAAGGGTCCCAGACTTTTATCCACTCCATTGGTTTCTCTTTCAGATAATCAAAAATTTCCTGTTGGTTAACCGTAGTATTAACGCCAAAAACTGCCACCTTTTTCTTGTCACGGTTTTCAAGCCACCATTCATGTAATTTAGGAGTAACTTTTTTGCAATGACCGCAGGTTGGGTCCCAGAAATAAGCAACGGTGTAGTCTGCTTTTACATCGTGTAATGCAATGGGTTGTTGAGTGTAAACATCAGGCAAAACTAAGTTGGGCGCCACTTTGCCGAGCAATAAGGGTTCTAGTGTTTTGGCACGTTTCATAATTTTTGCCATTACAGTGGAGTCTACCCATGTTGCTTGTCCTGTTTTGTAATATTTGTTTACCATGTGTACAAAAATGGCGTCAAGACCAACTACTTTGGTTGCCTCAACTTCATAATGGCTGGTTATGTTCTGAACAATAAATTTGAAAACTTCCGCATTAGCGCGGGCTTTCTCAGAAAGAAAATCAGCTGCCTCAACCAATGAGTCGGGATGCTGAACAGTTAGCTTATCAAGGTACTGCCGGATTTTGCTATAGAATACCGGTGTGCGCAGCAGACGCGCATCAGAAAAATCAATATCGTCAAAGAAGTGTGATTTGTAATATTTGAAAGCAAAGGTTGAATCCTTTTTGCCATTGGGTAGCTTTGGTGCTTCCGGTATTTCTACTTCCTTAGATGTTTTGAACACTTTTCCCAGAATATTTTCAGGGTGTTCGCTCATGTATTTTATCTTGTAGTTTTTTACTTCTTCG
>SXHM01000178.1 GCA_005773695.1 Bacteroidota bacterium | reverse complement strand
GGTATTTCTTCCGCTTGCCATTGCAGTGGCAGTATATTTTTTCTTTTCAGGTAAAACAAAACCCGAAACCAAATTATGGATATGGCTGCTTGTTTTTGTGGCATTAGACATTACTTATTTTACCCTGAAATTTACGGTGTTTAAATTTGGTGATGAAGCCGGTTTAACCAGCGAAAAAAACCTGTACACCGAAAATCTGCACATCCGCATCATAACGTTTTTCAATATTCTTCCTGAATATTTTAAACTGTTCCTGTTTCCCAAGCATCTGAATTACGAGAAACCTTACACTGCTTATACTGAACTATTAAATGCCCGCGTGTTTATCAGTTTTATTGCCCTTTCATTATTTGCAGTTTCGGTTTATTTCATCAAAAAGAAGCCTGCTTTGTTTTTAGGTGCTGCTTGTTTTTTTGCAGCGCTGGCGCCTTTTACAGGAATTATTCCACTTAACTCCATGTACCTCGAACATTGGATGTATATCCCCCTAATCGGATTTATTATTCTGCTGGTTATGCTGTTTGATTTTTTAGCAAAAAAGAACTTGCATTGGGCTACTGCTGTTGTCATTTTTCCTATTCTTATGATGTTCAGTGTTCGCACTTTTGCGCGCAACAAAGAGTGGGCAGATATTGAAAAGTTTTACCTCAATGAACTCAGTTACTCCAAAGATGCCATCCGGATTTATAACAACCTTGGAATGTTTTATGCAGGCAAAAAGCAATATCCTAAAGCCATTTCGTATTATCAAAAAGCAATTAAGAAATGGGATAATTTTCCTCAGCCGCATCATAACATTGCCAACATTTATCTGGACATGAACCGACCGGATGATGCATTGAATGAGCTATACAATGCCTTGCGCATTGACCCGAACTTCCTTTATAGTCTAGATAAACTGCAACTGGTTTATTCGGCTTACGGCAGAGAAGATAAAGCTCAAATTATCCGTTCATGGATTAGTCAAATACAACAAGGTGGTAAGATTGAATTTGCGCAGGTAGATGCGCTGATGAGGGCGAAGTAATTACTGCGTCAGCTCCCTGAAAATATTTTCTAATTTCTGCTCTTCTTTCTGAAGAGTAAGAATAAGAACTTGCTGCTGCTGCGCAAATTGTGAAACCGCTGCGCGAAGGTCGCTTTGCGAAGATGAGTAGAGTTTAAATACATTGTTGTTTTCTAATACAACTTTCTCAACACCTGCAATTTTTTTAAGTAGTTTTTCATCCACAGGTTTATCAAACTCAACAGTTATAATTTGTTGTGCTTTGTTACTGTTATGTAATTCTGATGCTTTTTTATCGGCTACAATTTTTCCTTTATTGATAATAATAACACGATCGCTGATAGCTTCTACCTCCTGCATAATATGGCTGGAGAACATCACCGTTTTTTCTTTCCCTATGTTTTTTATCAGTTGGCGTATTTCTACCAATTGATTGGGGTCAAGACCGGAAGTGGGCTCATCTAAAATTAAAACAGGAGGGTTGTGAATAAGCGCTTGAGCAATGCCCACACGCTGACGATAACCTTTAGACAAAGTACCAATCAGCTTATGTTTTTCAGGTGTAAGTCCTGTAATTTCTATCATCTCACTCACTTTTTCCTTTACATTTTTCAATTTAAAAAGTCCGGCAACAAATTTTAAATACTCACGCACATACATATCAAGGTAAAGCGGATTGTGTTCGGGCAGGTAACCAATATTTTTTCTAACTTCAATAGGGTTTTGAGTAACATCAAAACCACATACTTCTGCTTTGCCTGCTGATTGCGGAATATAGCAGGTCAGTATTTTCATCATGGTTGATTTTCCGGCTCCGTTGGGACCAAGAAAACCAAGTATCTCTCCGTTCTTAAGTTCAAACGAAACATTGTCCAGCGCTTTTTGCTGACCATAGAGCTTAGTAAGATTGGAAACTTTTACTGACATGATTGGACAAAGATAATTATTTCGTCACCCTGAACTTGTTTCAGGGTCTCATTTTACAGATGTTGAAATAAATTCAGCATGACATCTGCTTTCACTATTTTTGAAGACTATTAATGGAAGCCATCATCACCAAATCAACCGGCAGCTGGTTCAGCGCGGTAACAGACGACAAACGAAAATTAGAATGTCGCTTGCGTGGACAAATGCGTCTGAATGGAAGTAAAAGCACCAACCCTATTGCCGTTGGCGACAGGGTCAGGTTAGAAATATCGGAAGCAGGTGATGCAGTAATTCATGAAGTTCTTGAACGTAAAAATTACATTGTCCGCAAATCCATAAACCTGAGCAAACAAACACATGTAATTGCAGCAAATATGGACTTAGCTATAGTAATTGCAACTATTGCCGAGCCAAGGACAAGTGCAGGGTTTATTGACCGATTCTTGTGTACAGCTGAAGCCTATAAAATTCCGGGAATGGTAGTGTTCAATAAAATTGATTTGCTGGACGAAGAAGATACAAAAACAATGAAAGAAATGATGGCTATTTATGATAGAATCGGCTATAAAAGCATTGCTGTTTCGGCTACTGAAAGAACAAATCTTGATGAATTGAAATCGGCAATGAAAGACAAAGTAAGTCTTATAGCAGGTCATTCCGGGACAGGAAAATCTACATTAGTAAATGCTCTTGACAACAATCTGCATTTACGAACAGGTGAAATTTCATCTGTTCACCTGAAAGGAAAACACACTACAACTTTTTCTGAAATGTTTGAACTCGAATTCGGTGGATTTGTAATTGACACACCCGGAATAAAAGAGTTTGGCTTATCGGGAATGGGCGATGCAGATCTTGCACATTATTTTCCTGAAATGCTCGAGCGTTTATCTGAATGCAAATACTATAATTGCAAACATGTAAGTGAACCGGGATGTGCTGTTAAAGCTGCGGTTGAGAAGGGAGAAATTAGTATATCGCGTCACAGTAGTTATCTGGGAATGCTTGAGAATAAAGCGTAATATTATTTCTCCACAATTACAAACTCTGTCCTCCGGTTTTTTGCACGGTTTTCGTCAGAAATATTTTGAACTAAGAACTTTGTTTCGCCAAAACCTTTATAACTCAAACGGATTTTATCAATGCCTTTTTGTTCGATGTAATTATAAACCGCCTGTG
>SXHM01000177.1 GCA_005773695.1 Bacteroidota bacterium | reverse complement strand
TCTCACCATTACAAAAAAGACTTTTATCAGGCTGCTGAAATATTTAATTACGTTATCAAACAGTATAAAGATAAGCCGGCTACCATTGCCGATGGTCGCATTTGGTTACTTCGCAATTTCACCGCTATGAGCCGACTCTCCAGTGCACAGGGTGTTATTGATAACATTGAAGCCGATATTGAAATGCTTCCCGAAAAACAGATTGGCCATTATGCAGCTGCCTACGCTGATTTTCTCATTAAAAAAGAAGATTATGCCCTTGCTATTCCCCAACTGGAAAAAGCAATTGCAAATACCAAAAGTAAACGCCTTATAACCCGTTACACTTATATACTTGCACAACTTTACGAAAAGGTGAATGATAAAACAAAAGCCTCTTTTTACTATGCACAGGTTCTGAAAAAGAACCCTACGTATGATATGGCTTTCAATGCACAGATCAATCAGGCACTTATGTTTGATGTGGCATCGGGTGGCAGCAGTGCCGACCTTAAAAAAACGCTTCGCAAGATGTCGCGCGATGATAAGAATATTGAATACTTAGACCGTATTTACTATGCCCTTGCCGGAATTGCTATCAACGAAAGCGAGTATGATGAAGCCATTAAACTGCTGAAACAATCAGTTTTGGCAAGCACTTCGAATACCAAACAAAAAGGCCTGTCCTTCCTTAGTCTTGCCGATTTGTATTTTGACAAACCCGAATACGAAAATTCAAAACTTTATTACGACAGTACACTCACGGCACTTCCAAAAGAACATCCTGAATATCTGCGTGCCGAAGCAAAGCGAAACAGCCTTGAAGATTTAGTGAAAAACCTACACATCATAGCCTTTGAAGACAGCGTTCAGAAACTGGCAAAAATGAGTTCAACCGAATTGGATATTTATATTGACGACATGATTGCAAAAATCATTGAAGAAGAAGAACGCAGAAAGTTTGAAGAAGAGAACGCGGCACTCAATCCCATTAACACCAATACAAATACCAACAACAATAACAATGCTAACTCAGGCGGCAAATGGTATTTTGATAATCCTACTACGATAAGTTTTGGGTATGGTGAGTTTGCACGTATCTGGGGAAACAGAAAACTTGAAGATAACTGGCGCAGAAAAAACAAAGAAAGCGTTGCTCCTACCATGTCTGAAAATGCATTACAAGACTCATTGGCTGCAAAAAAAGACACTTTTGATGTTAAGTCAAAAGAATACTATCTGCGTAATATACCCACAACGCAGGCAGCAATGGATAGTTCTAACATACGCATTATTGATGCATACTACAGCCTTGGCATGATTTACCGGGAACAGCTTGACGATAAACCACGTTCCGTTGATGCTTTTGAAGCATTGCTCAAAAGCTATCCCAAGAACAAATACACACTTGCGTCTTATTATCAGCTTTACAGACTTAACCTAGCAACCGGCAATAAACCACGCGCAGAGTATTATCGAAATCTCATTATAAAAGAATACCCTGAAAGTGAGTACGCTAACATTCTGCAAAACCCTAACTACCTTAAAGAACTGGAAGCTTTTAAAGGTCGTGCTGCGGAGTTTTATGGCGAAACATTTGCCGCTTATGAAGCACAGGATTATGATTTAGTAATTCAGAATGCAAATCAGGCACACATCCGTTTTGAAAAAAGCGACCAGCTCCCGCGCTTTGATTTGTTGAAAGCAATGGCAATAGGAAAAACACAAAAACTGAATGCTTTTGAAGCTTCGCTGAAAGAACTGATTGCAAAATATCCGCAAGGTGAAGAACGCAAAGAAGCCGAAAATATTCTGAAATATATTGAAGGAATTCGTGGTGGCGCTGATGAGAGAATGCCTGAAGAAAAGATTTTAAACCTTCCTTCAATTGTTGACCAAAGCCTGTATCGCCTCAATAAAGATACTGTTCACTATTTCGTAACAGTTGTAGGCAAAATGGGTTACAATAACACAGCGCTGAAAGCAAAGATTTCGGATTTTAACACAGAATTTTTCAGCCTTGAATCCTTAACAATTAAAAACATTATGCTCAACCCTCTTTCACAACTGGTTTATGTTGAGAAGTTTGAAAATGCAGCAAAAGCCAAATCCTACTTTGAAACTATTAAACAAAAACCTGAGATTTACGAAGGCCTTGCTCCCGAAGAATACAGACACTTTATCATTTCGGCAGGCAACTTCAACATTTATTACAAGGATAAAAACATTGAGAAATATTTAGAATTCTACAACACCAATTACGCTAATAATTAGAAAAAGTATACCACAAAGACACAAAGAATACTCAGTGATCTTTGCGCTTCAGCGGAAATCAAAAATAAGATGGATTCAACAAGACAGAATAAAGTAAACAGGTTGTTGCAGAAAGAACTTGGCGAATTTTTTCAGCGCGAAAGCCGAACTTTTTTTGGCGGAACCTTTATAACAGTAACTGCTGTGCGCATAACGCCCGACCTTTCTATGGCGCGGGTGCATCTGAGCATTTTTATAGCAAAAGACAAGCATGCCGTGCTGGATAAAGTTATTGAATTAAAAAAAGAAATCCGCAAACGCATCGGCAACAAAATTGGAAAGCAGGTGCGCATTGTTCCCAACTTTGAATTTTTTATTGACGACTCTATGGATTATGCAGAAAACATTGACAAACTGCTGAAGAAATAATTATGCAATACGACCCGATTAAACGAAGACTCGGCAGTTTTTTTAACCAAAGTCCTTTTCTCCGCAAAACATTCTACAACCTGCTTGATTTACTCTTGTTACGCTCATGGCACGTACATAAAGAATTAAAATCATGGAAAAAAACAGCACCTGTGAAAGTATCTGTTCTGGATGCGGGTTCAGGCTTCGGGCAGTATTCTTATTATCTTTCTAATCTACTTCCCGCTTGCGAAATTCTTGCAGTGGATGTAAAAGAAGAACAAGTTGCCGATTGCAATAAATTTTTCAAAAGCATCGAAAAAAACAATGTGAACTTTGAAGTAGCAGACCTTACTAAATTTGTAAAAGCTGATAGTTATGATTTAGTTTTATCGGTTGATGTAATGGAACATATTCTGGAAGATGTTCAGGTTTTTAAAAATTTTGTCGCTTCCATGAAAAAGGGTGGAATGCTTCTGATATCTACTCCTTCCGACCAAGGCGGTTCTGATGTTCACGAAGACGATGATTCGTCTTTTATTGAAGAACATGTTCGTGACGGTTACAATATCTCTGAAATTGAAAACAAGTTGAAAGAAGCAGGTTTCAGCAAAGTGGAAGCACGATATTCATATGGCGCTCCCGGAAAAATTTCATGGAGACTTTCCATGAAATATCCAATTCTCATGCTGGGCGTAAGCAAACTTTTTTTTATCATTCTTCCGTTTTATTACCTGGTCACTTACCCGATTTCTTTTGTCCTGAATTATTTTGACACCACACTTAAACACCCAACAGGAACTGGATTGATAGTAAAAGCCTGGAAGTAAACACAGCAACCCTTTCAAATTAATTGAGAAGGGAATGATTATTTTTGAAACGAAATGAATCTTTCTCTCTTCATCGCCAAACGGTATTTATTCTCAAAAAAATCGTACAACGCTATTAATATTATTTCGTTGGTTTCGGTGTGCGGTGTTACTTTGGTTAC
>SXHM01000016.1 GCA_005773695.1 Bacteroidota bacterium | reverse complement strand
CAGCAAACCTTGTAAAGGTGCTCCAATATGTTTTGGGTTTTGTTTATCGGCCTTAAAGTTTTCGTGTTTGGTAATGTTAAGTGAGCGGTCTGCTATTTCAATGTTGCGTGTTTGCCCGTTCATGCGAAAAAACACGGTACGCATACCGTTCTCGTCAGGCGCACCTACTGAAAGCAGACGAATAATTACTGACTTTCCCTCTCCTATCTGCACTTCACATTCTTCACGAAAATCCAATCCATAGAAAAAGTTTTTTGTAGGAATTTTTGACACATCTCCATATTCCTGTTTCTTTTTGTAATAATCATCAAAAACTTTGGGATAGAATTTCCAGGACAGAAAGTCGGTAAGATCTAAACTTTTGTCGAACTTTTTCAGGAAGGCTTCAAACTCATTTTCAAAATCAACTGGTTTCAGATGCTCATTCGGACGATCATCATAAGGTTTTTCATCTTTCAGGATTATGCGTTGCAATTCTTTTGGAAAACCTCCGGGTGGCTGACCTATATCGCCACGGAAATAAGATTTCACTGATTCAGGAAAAGAAATCTGGTTGCCTTTTGTCATTACATCTTCCACCGAAAATCCGTTGCTGACAAGGAACTGCGCCATATCGCCCACCACTTTTGAACTGGGTGTTACTTTTATCACATCGCCAAACAATTCGTTAACAGAGGCATACATATCTTTTATTTCTTCAAACTTATCGCCCAGTCCTAACGCAATGGCTTGCGGCTTTAAATTAGAGTATTGTCCGCCCGGGATTTCATTGATAAACACTTCGGCAGTACTTGCTTTTAAACCGCTTTCGAACGGATAATAATATTCGCGCACATCCTCAAAATAAGTTGAGAATTTGTTCAGTTTCTTGATGTCAATTTTGTTTTCGCGCTCGTGAAATTTCATCATCTCCACAATGGAATTAAAGTTGGGTTGCGAAGTCAGACCTGATAAACCACCCAATGCCACATCAATTACATCCACTCCTGCTTCTATCGCTTTCAAATATGTTGCCGGTTGCAACGAAGATGTATCGTGCGTGTGTAAATGAATAGGAAGTTTTACTGTAGCCTTTAAAGCGGTGATTAATTCAGTTGCAGCATAAGGCTTGAGCAAGCCCGCCATATCTTTAATAGCAAGAATGTGAGCGCCTGCGTTTTCAATGTCTTTAGCCAGTTGCAGATAATATTCAAGCGTATATTTAGTTTTACTTTTGTCAAGAATATCGCCTGTGTAACAAATTGCACCTTCTGCAATTCCTCCCGTATTTTTGCGCACATACTCAATACAAGGCGCCATGCTTTTCATCCAGTTAAGCGAATCGAAAATTCGGAAAATATCCACTCCTGTTTCCCATGATTTCTCTACAAATTTTTCAATCAGATTGTCTGGATAAGCTGCATAGCCAACTCCGTTTGAACCTCGAATAAGCATTTGCAAGAGAATGTTAGGAATGGCTTTTCGTAACTGCGACAATCGCTCCCATGGGTCTGCATACAAAAAGCGCATGCTCACATCAAATGTTGCCCCGCCCCACACTTCCATGCTAAAAACCTCGGGATGATTTTTTGCATAACTCTCAGCCACACGCAGCAAATCATAAGAACGCATTCGTGTTGCCAGCAAACTCTGGTGGGCATCACGGAAAGTGGTGTCTGTGTAATGAATTACTTTTTCATTCTTCAACCACTCGGCAAATTTCTCGGGACCTAAATCAGTAAGAATATCTTTTGTTCCTTTTTTGTAAGGCTCAAAACGCTTGAAATCAGGAACAACGGGGATTGGAAAAACCTTGTTGGTGTCTTTAAATTTAACATCTGGATGACCGTTTACCACCACATCACCTAGGTAACGCATTAACTTGGTTCCTCTGTCTTGTCCGCGTTTAAACTTGAAAAGTTCGGGGGTGTTTTTTATAAAATCAACATTAACTTTTCCTTTCGTAAAATCAGGATGATTAATAATATTTTCGAGAAAACGAATATTGGTGCGAACACCGCGGATACGAAATTCCTGCAAGCAACGAGTCATTTTGCGTGCCGCACCATCAAGTGTTCGGGAGTGGGCGCAAACTTTTGCCAACAGTGAATCAAAATATGGACTGATTTGAACTCCCGGGTAAACGCTTCCCACATCTAAACGAATTCCGAAACCGGATGCGGTGCGGAAAGCTATAACCGTTCCGTAATCGGGTTTAAAATCATTGCTGGGATCTTCGGCAGTTATGCGG
Organism: Bacteroidota bacterium; assembly: GCA_005773695.1. Next base: position 3,661 of record SXHM01000016.1, on the reverse strand, counting down.
CATTGAATAGCATAGCCATTCAGCGTTACTGCACTCTGATCAGGAATTGCAATCTCGTCTTCGTATAATTTGTAGCCCATTGCAATACGCACCTGCAACTTAACTATATCTATTCCTGTTACCATTTCCGTAACGGTGTGCTCTACCTGAATACGCGGGTTTACTTCAATAAAATAAATGATATTCTTTTCATCTACCAGAAACTCAACAGTACCTACGTTATTATACTTAACCGCTTTTGCAATGCGGATAGCATATTCGTACAGTTTGGTTTTTACTCCCTGATCTAATCCGAATGATGGCGCTACCTCCACTACCTTTTGAAACCTGCGCTGCACCGAGCAATCGCGCTCAAACATGTGTATAGTGTTGCCCTCGTTATCAGCAACAATCTGTATTTCTATATGCCGGGGATTCTCAACAAACTTTTCAATAAAAATGGTGTCGTCACCAAACGCATTTTTAGCTTCTCGCTTTGCTTCAGGGAAAGCTTTTTCAAGTTCCTCGGCATTACGTACCACTCGCATTCCCCGACCACCGCCACCGGCAGCTGCTTTTACCATTACCGGAAAACCAATGCGCTTCGCTTCACTTTGTGCAATTACAGAATCTGTTAAATCAATTTTATTGCTTTCTATTACCGGAATTTCAGCTTTAACTGCTACTTTTTTTGCAGAAACTTTATCACCCAGTTTCATCATCACCTCAGGACGAGGACCAATCCAAACTATTCCATTCTCCTCGCATTTTCGGGCAAACTCAGCATTTTCAGAAAGAAATCCGTAGCCGGGATGTATTGCATCCACATTTTTTTCTTTCGCAAGGTTTATTATTTCATCAATATCCAGATAGGGTTTCAAAGGGTCATTATTCCCTCCTATCTGGTAGGCCTCATCAGATTTAAATCGGTGTTGTGAGTAACGGTCTTCGTAGGTGTAAATTGCAACCGTGCGCATTTTTAACTCTACCAGCGCACGCAATATGCGGATGGCAATCTCACCACGGTTGGCTACAAGAACTTTTTTAATCTGCATGGGTAAACTTAAATTTCTTCTGGCAAAAGTATCTTTTTTCCAACACTCATAAATTCAAATTTACTTTCTAATTTAGCGCCCCGAAAAACAATTAATCCCCAAAAAATAAAATGAAAGTTACCGTAGTAGGAGCAGGCAATGTGGGCGCAACCTGTGCCGATGTATTAGCCCAAAAAGACATTGTAAATGAAGTAGTGTTGGTTGACATCAAGCCGAATTTTGCCGAAGGCAAAGCGCTTGACATCTGGCAAACATCTCCTATCAACCTGTATGATACCCGCACCATTGGCGTTACCAACGATTATGAAAAAACAGCAGGTTCAGAAGTTGTGGTTATCACCTCAGGTCTTCCGCGTAAACCCGGCATGACCCGCGATGATTTGATCGCAACCAATGCAGGAATTGTAAAATCAGTTACCGAAAACGTAATTAAATATTCGCCTAACGCTAAAATTGTGGTGGTTTCAAATCCATTGGATGTAATGACTTACTGCGCTTTCCTTACAGCAAAAGTTGACTCCAAAAAAGTATTTGGTATGGCCGGAATTTTAGATACCGCGCGTTACCGCGCTTTTCTTGCAACTGAAATCGGTTGCTCGCCAAAAGATATTCAGGCTGTATTAATGGGCGGCCATGGCGATACCATGGTACCGCTGCCACGTTATACAACAGTTGCCGGAATTCCGGTTACTGAACTGGTTGCAAAAGATAAATTAGATGCTATTATCCAACGTGCAAAAGTTGGTGGCGGTGAAATCGTAAATCTGCTGGGAACTTCTGCATGGTACGCTCCCGGTGCTGCAGCCGCGCAAATGGTTGAAGCAATTGTACGCGATCAGAAACGCATTTACCCTGTATGCGCATTATTAAATGGCGAATATGGCTTGAAAGATATTTACCTTGGAGTTCCTGTTGTTTTGGGTAAAAATGGAATTGAAAAGATCATTGAATTGCAATTGAATGCTGAAGAAAAAGCATTGCTCGATGCATCTGCAAAAGCAGTGAAAGAAGTAATGGATGTATTGGATAACATGAAAGTTACAGCTTAATTTCTTTATGTAAAATTTTTAAAAGAATGGCGCGAAACACGCCATGCTTTTTAGTTTAAACCCAAAAGATGCTCGTAATAATTCCTTTGAAACTGTTAACTATTGAAGGATATGGAACACATCTTCTGATTGCCGTGAAAATAAACGGTAAGAAAGCAAAACTACTGGTAGATACGGGAGCATCAAGGACAGTGTTTGACATCAACCGGATTTCAAAATTAACCGGAAAGAAGAAGTTTAATAAAAACCAACAACTCAGCACCGGGCTTGGCACCAACAGCATGCAAAGCCACAATACGCTGCTTAAAAAATTTGAACTCGGCAAGTTGAAAATCGAAAACTTTGAAGCCATTTTGCTTGACCTGACTCACGTAAATGAAAGCTACGAAAAAATAGGGCTTGGCACTATTGACGGAGTGCTTGGCGGTGAAATTCTTGTTAATTTTAAAGCAGTAATTGATTACGGCAAGAAACAACTGAAACTAAAAGCATAATTTCAACCAATGTTTTTCTCACATCTCATATCTCACATCACCTTTCTATGATAGTCGTTATAGATTATGGAATGGGAAACCTTGGCTCGGTTGCCAACATCATTAAAAAGGTGGGGCATACCTGCACGGTTACATCCGATTTATCACTGATTGAAAAAGCTGAGAAACTAGTCCTTCCCGGTGTTGGCTCATTTGATAACGGCATGGAAAACCTTAACAGACTTGGCATTTCTGAAGTACTGACTAAGAAAGTTATAATGGACAAAACACCAATCCTTGGAATTTGTCTGGGCGCACAACTCATGCTTGAAACAAGTGAAGAAGGAAAATTACCGGGACTAAACTGGATAAAAGGAAAGGTTATAAAATTCCGTTTTCCCGAAAAGGGAATTAATCAACGCATACCACATATGGGTTGGAATCAGGTGGAGATAAAAAAGCAAAATTCTGTTTTCAATAAAATGTATGAAGATCCAAAGTTTTACTTTGTGCACTCCTACCACTTTCAATTAGAAAATGAGGCTAATGCACTCACAACAACAGATTACGGGTACGAATTTGCCTCAGGTTTTTCAAAAGAAAACATAACGGGGCTGCAATTTCACCCTGAAAAAAGTCACAAATACGGAATGTTGGTTTACAAAAATTTCTTGGAAAACTGATGCGAAAAAACATTCGAGTAATACCTGTTTTAATAAGCGACAGCGAGGGAAGCCTTGTCAAGACAAGGAAATTTAAAGACCCTGTTTACATTGGCGACCCGTTTAATGCTGTTAAAATCTTCAACGAAAAAGAAGTTGACGAACTTATTTATCTTGACATCACCGCAAGCGCACAAAAACGCAAGCCTAACATTGCTTACATCACTGAATTGGCTTCTGAATGCTTTATGCCTTTATGCTACGGTGGCGGGATCACAACCGTTGAAGAAATAAAAGCCATCCTGAAAGCAGGGGTAGAAAAAATTTATCTTAATGCTTCTAATTTCAGCAATATTAATTTATTACGTGAGGGCGCAGAAAAATTCGGCAGCTCTGCAATGGTTGCCGGGATTGATGTAAAGACCAATCTTTTCGGTAAGCAT
>SXHM01000176.1 GCA_005773695.1 Bacteroidota bacterium | reverse complement strand
GCGAGTACGAAAAATTTCCCTCAGGATTTTTCAACAATAAGAAGGGTAGTTTTCCGAAAATTTTACCTGCCCACAAATTGTAATAGAGTGACATTTTAGAAGATATCTGAAAATCTCCCTGCAAACCTGCAGAAAGATCATGATACTCAAAATCGCTGTTTAGGATATTTTTGGCTCCGTAGGTATAGCGAACAAACACCACAGGAAATTCATTCTTCTTGCGAAACTGTGCAAAGAATTTATTGGCTTCGGCATCACGGTTAAATGTTCCCGGAAGATTTTTTGAGCCGCGCTGATAGCGAATGCCAACAGAAAACTCAGCAACAGTAATATGTTTTTTTACTTTTTCATTTTGAACATAACCAAAATCAAAAAACGGTTTTAAGTTTTTATAATTGATACCAAAGTAGGTCATCAGATCTTTGTGCAGCTCACGATCGTAAACTATTTTTCCTTCAGCCACATTGTACAGACGCTGACCAACTCCGCGAGGCAGAAAAGTGGTAACATTGTCACGGTCCATCAGTTCTTCGGCATAGCGACTGGCAAAGTCAATATCGCTTTTGCCGCTGACAGAGATTTTGTTCCAGGGTTTTTTTGCAATAATGAATTGCACTTTCATTCCGTATTTAAAACGATCATCTTTTAAGCCATAAGCAACATGACCTTCTAACTGCACACGCTCACTGAATTTGTTGGTTGTTTGAAATCCAAGTTTGAAACGCACTTTTTCCACCTGATTGCCACTAACCAATCCAGCCACATGACCAATACCCACTTTACTTCCTATTCGCGCATAACCTGTGGTGAGTGACATGGCTACATAACGCAACAGTCTGAAGCGTTTGGTGCGCTTCAGGCTATCTACCATTTCATAAATTCCGGCTTCTGTTTTTTGAAGCGTATCGTGACGCATTTCCTGCCAGAATACATCGTCCTTCAAATATACTTCTTCATTTATTTCGGTACTCTTATAAGCAGAAAAAACAGTATCACTGAATGAGGAATTAACAGTGTAATTCTTAAAGCTCTTGGTTTTTTTTCCAATCATTTTTGCATCTTTTACAAAACTGCTGCTGAATTTTATTTTCAGCTTTTCCCTTGCAGGAAGCCATGCCTGCTGATTATTTCCGGTTGTATCGGTATATTCTATTGCATTATAATCATGCTGAAAACTGATGTCATTTACAAAGCCAATATTCACATTATCTGAAAGTGAAGCTTCAATGCTGCGCACAGCATATGAATTAATGTTCACCAGCATTTTCCCTTTAAAGGTATTCTCGCCTCTGCGCTTTGGCTTAAACTCCATTTGAAGGTGGGGTTCGCCATTTACATACAGCGTATCGTAAAAGTTCAGGTAGTATTTATAAACACTTAGTCCGTAATCAGCAACAGGACTGACAAAACTTTTACCCAGAACTGTAATCATGTTCTCGTAAATATTCACATTCTGATTTACGTTACTCAAAAGTTCTGTAACGAAATCCTGTTTGTCGAGACCCGACATTTTAACACCTTTCATCTTTTCAATCTGCCTGTCGGGATTTGTAGTTGAATAATTATCGGAGATGTTTTCAATAAAAAACATCGGAAGAATAGAAGAACCTTTTTCGGTTACTGTGTCCAGATAGCCTTTCAGCATGGGAAACTGCGAGAGCAATAAATTTTTGTCCAGACTTTTGTCGCTTACATTGTCCAGATCAACCTCATACTTGGTGTATGCTTCATATTTCAGACTACTGTAATTTTTGATGTTATGTTTATCTTTCACTGAAATCATTTGTTTGAAAAGTACATCAGCCGGATTTTCACCGGGATTGATTACAACTTCGCCCAACGCAACCTCACTAAAAGCCAACTCAAAGTTTATGGTTTGTGAAACACCTTCCTGAACGGGTTTCTTTATGGTTAAATAACCAATAGACGAAACCTGCAAACTATCTGTTTTCTTTGGAGCCTGAAAAGAATAATAACCGGCAGTGTCGGATGGAGCACCAACAAATTTTCCAACAATGGTAACGTTTGCAAAGGGAATAGCTTCACCGGTTTTTGCATCTGTTACTCTTCCGCTTAGTGTAATGTATTTAGCATGTGCAGGAAATGCTGCCGCCAAAAGCAATAAGAGGATAAAGAGATGAAGCGGCTTTGTGTGGCTCATTTTAAATTCCTGCGAAAGTAGATTTTTTATGTGAGGAGAAAATCTGACAGGAAGTAAACTTCATTTAAATATTTTCTTCACCTTTAAACCCTGAAAAACCGCATTCCTTATGAAACAACTTCTTGGTATCCTTCTAATTCTTAATTGTCCGCTGTTCACTATCAGTTGCCTTTCGCAGGCAGTCGGCAACTCCATGTATGGCAATGACAACCGCTATAATTACCAGAATGCAGAGGAACTGAGCTGGCAAAACAGTTTTAATGTTACCCGTGAAGTTATGATTGACGAAAACAGCATGACCTTTGAGGTAAACGGGCTTTTTAACCGCAAAGCTGATGCCTATCTTGCTATTTTCAACATGACACAGGTTGGAGAAAATGCTTCAGTAGCAAACGATTTACTGAATACACGCTATCAGAATTTTGTAGCCGAAGTTGCTTCTGCCGGAGTAAAACCGGAAGATATATTCTTAGATATGGTTTCGCAGGTTCCTATTTATGAACTGGAAGTAACCAAGAAATTTTTCAGTAAAACCTATAATGAAGTTCCTAAAGGATTTGAGTTACAAAAAAACATTCACGTAAAATTCAACAAAGGTGAAGTACTTGACAAGATACTGACTGCAGCTGCAAAACATGAAATCTATGACCTGATTAAAGTGGATTATTTTGTTGAAAACACAAGTGCAGTTTATGAAACCTTGCGCGATTCAGTAATTGCTTATGCAAAAAGAAAAACAAATGACTACAAACAACTTAATGTAAATCTTGATACCGTTTACCGGGTGCTTACCGAACAAACTTCCGTTACCTTTCCTATCGACCGGTATTCAAAATACCAACCTGCAAGCAGTTCTTCCATAGAATCTGTTGGAAAGAAATCGGGCTTAACCGAAATACGCAAACCCACCGTAATGTTTTATAACAAGTTATCTTATCATAACTTTGATGTGGTAATTAACCCTGTAGTTGTGGAACCCTTGGTGCAATATACCTGCAAAATAAAAATGCATTTCAGTCTGAAGAAACCGGTGGAAACAAAAGTGCAAAATCATTACAAAGTGATTACGCCAACAGGTGATGTAAAAACTATTGAGATAAAATGATAAAGCATCTGTGCATCTTTTTCTTTTTGTTAGCACCGGCCCTTGGCTTCGCGCAGGATAAAGTGCTTTTTACAAATGGGAAAGAGACGAAAGGGTTTGTTTTCTATAAAGACAACTATTCTATTTTTATAGGCATTCCATCAAATGAAGAAGCTATTTATTTAATGAGGAAAGAAAAGAATCAAAAGAAATATGAAAAAGCAGTAGCCAAAGCAAAGAAGAAAAATGCAAAGCAAGAATTGATAAACAAAATAGATAGTGCTTATTTTAAAAGTCAAGAGAAGAATGAGAAATGGATAACTAATGTTAGAGTAAAAAAGAAAATAGAAGAAGAAAACAATGTCAAAAAAATCAGTTTAATAGAACCATTCTTTAATAGGAAAAACGATGATATTGAAAGGCTGTATAACCAATCTATAGATCAAATAAGTAAAGAGATTGAAACTTCTGCAAAAGAAAAGTCAGCTAATTTAAAGCTAAAACAACAGTATTTAATTATCAAAAAGACAAAAAGATTAGATCAATTAAATAAGCTTAAGGGCAAAACAATAGCACGCATAAATTATAAATCAATAGCAACAGAAAGAAAAGAGAATGTCTTTAGTATAGCTCACGCTGACGGGAACGAAGAAATTATTTACAGTCCCGACACATTAGGGTTTTTAGTAAACGATGTAGTAGAACCCGAACTTGATTTAAGTGTGGAAGAAATGCGCAGATACATTTACGGAAGGCAGGATGGAATGAAAGTAAAAAAAACGGCAGCATTACTTATTTCGGCCGGGATAAGCACCATAGGTTCAGGACTGGGCGCTTTTTACGGTCCTATTGCACCGGCAACCTATATTATTGTACTGGGCACTACTAAACAAAAACCTGACGAAACTAAAGTATCGCATCCTGAACTTATTCTTGATGAAAATTACCTGGAAGGCTATAAAAAATCTGCGCGCAAACGTAAAATAATTGCTGCTACCGAAGGCGGACTAATTGGCCTGGGTATTGGCATTCCACTTTATTGGGCAGCTTTCCGCGGCTTCTGATGCTGTTGCGGAAACCCATACACTACTTTGTTTTCGGGAACTTTTTAATTGCTTTTTCTGCTGTTGCGCTTACCCATTTATCTCAATGGGGAAAGAAACTCACTACAGGTGATTTACACCTGCTGGTATTTGTATTTTTCTCCACACTACTGGTTTACAACCTTAACCTGATTGAAGGCATGAAGGG
>SXHM01000175.1 GCA_005773695.1 Bacteroidota bacterium | reverse complement strand
TTTGGTTAACAAACCACTATCGTGAAGCATATTATACCACTGAAAAAGTTTTTTGATGTCGGAAACATACACTCTGTCTTTGTCATACTCCGGCAATACTTTTTCCATTTGTTTTTTCAACTCATCGTTAGATGCTTTTCCTGCATCAAAAGCTTTTTCGCCTTTAGTACTTTTCATGACCTTTTTCAGCACATCTTCCAACGGCTGATCTTCGCCTGTGGTGAAAATGCTGATGTTCTCCAGAGAAACTACTTTCTGTGAAGCATAAACCGGAATACGTTTTTTGTCGGATAATGATTCTGCAATAAAACCGTTCTTGGTCTGGCTGATAACTTTAAAAAGTCCGCTCTGTCCTGCAATTGATACTACTTCGCTGATGTCCATTCTTCTATTATTTATGAATTAGTGTTTTAATGATTTAGTAGGCAAACCTACATGAAAAGGCGGAAATACGCAAAAACAGAAACAAGATGTAAGAAGCAGGAGTCAAGATTTAACTATTCTATTACTGCAATCTTGTTGCTAAATGTTTTTTCACCTGTTTTTACTATACAGTAATAAACTCCTTCTGATAATGATGATATGTTGACTGTTGATTTCTGACCTGTGATTTCTGATTGCAGAAGTAATTGTCCAACTGAATTGTAAATCTCAACCGAAGAGTGAGAAGAAGCAGTTGATTTTAAAATTAAATTCAACGCATCAGTAGCAGGGTTTGGATATATCAAAATGCTGGAGTTGTCTTCCTTTTCATTCTCACCAACAGTTCCGCAAAAAGTGCTGGTAAGGGCGGCATAAGCGTTTACTCTGCCTGTTCCTATTTTTCCAGCATAGGGTATATTTTCTGTTATGCCATCAATATCATCTGCAGAACATTTTATGAGTTCCACAACCTGCAATGCATTAAGTGATGGAAAATGTGAACGAATTAATCCTGCAACACCCGAAACCAAAGGAGCTGCAATTGATGTTCCGCCTTGAGGAGGGGAATAAAGCGGAGAACCGTTATATGTTGCTGTTGTATAAACATTAAACCCCGGAGCTGTAACATCCACCGAGTCGTTCCAGGAAAAAGGTGTATTTGAAGGTGGGTCAAAACGGTCAAGATTATCAACTCCAGAAACGCTGACTACAAAACGATAAGAAGCAGGATAATATGCAGTATCATATGGAATATTTCCGGCAGAAGCAACCAGTATTACATCGTTTGCAAGGATAGCATCATCTGTAACATCCTGTGCCAATTGATTAAAAGTGGTATTTCCCCAAGAGCAATTTACAATTTTTGCTCCGTGATCAACGCAATACGTTATGCCTTCATAACCTTTAGTAATAACTTGCGAACTATTAGCAACTTTAACAGGAAGATACTTGCATTTAAAACCGGAACCTATAAAACCAACGCTATTATCACCGGTTGCTGAACCTACTGCAGTAACTGTATTTCCATGAATTTCATTATTGATAAAAAGGGTATTGTCGTTATCCACCAAATCCCATCCTGCATAGTTGTCGGCATATCCATCAATATCGTTATCGCCACCACCAATTGTATCATCATAATTGTATTTAAGGTTTCCTGAAAGATCAGGATGGTTGATATCAAAGCTTGTTTCTGTGTAACCAATAACAACATTGCTGTCTCCTTTTGATACGTCCCAGGCATTGTATAATTGCATGGTGTTAAAATGATATGGATTATAATTTGCCAATTGCACATCGTTAGGTGTGTATAACATATAGCTAACATAATGTGGCTCGGCATAATCAAAATACCCACTGTTTAATAGTTGTTCTGAGGTTTTGAAAACATCCTGTTCAGCATTATAATCCAATTCATAAATCAAAGAAAGGTCTGGAAGTTTTCTGCCACTTTCATTGAATTGCTTTTCTAAAGGTTTACGATTAGGAAATTTTTTTCTTAAACCTGATATTTCAAGTGCTTCAAAACCTGGAAGGTTATTATTTAATTCTGAAAAATATGCTCGAAATTCAGGTTTTACTTTCAGATTTATTCTACCCTCAATATAATCATCACCTCGGGAATTCTTAACAACGACAAGGTTATCTTGTGATAAAGAAAGAAAATAAGAAAGTGTTAGCGAGATAAACAGAATTAGCTTTTTCATTGCAGAAATATTATGGTGCAAGTTATGAAAAAACAAACAAATGAACCCAACAAAAAGTTTAGGGTTGTTGATTAAAAGAAGAAGATTTAGTGCACGACCATAACCTTTCCGTTTGCTGAAATACCTTCGGTATTAATGCTGAAGAAGTAACATCCGGTATTAACCTGCTCAACATTCCACTCAAAGCTAAGTTTTCCTGCGGCATTAAGTTGCAATTGCTCGGTATGAATAATGCTTTGGCCCAATAAATCATAAACAGCTAAGGTATACGTTCCTGCTTGCACCTGTTCCATATTAATATAAACACTTGAAGCAGCCGGGTTAGGGAATACTTTTACATCAGAAAATATCTGCTGTTCAGAAACACCGGTAGATTGGAATTGTTGAGGGTCAGGTGTGCAATAAATTGTTGCTCCGTTTGTCCATTCTGAACTTTGGTAAAAAACCTGTTCACCATTTTGTTTGTAGAAATTAACATCTGCAAGCTGTGCTGCGTTGTCAATAATAAAACTTATGCGCTCATCCGGTTCATTTGTATTAAGATAAACATTCAGCACATTGTTGCTGCTTGTAGTATAAAAATCCATTGTATCACGCTCCTGCCAGAATTCGCCAAATTCATCCATAGGAAGAACAAGCGCAGAAGGAGGAAGACTGTTGAGGTACATTTCTTCTGCTGTAACTTTAAATCTGCGGTTAGGATGTATAAGCAAAACAGTTGGTGCATTATTCGCATCGTTTTTCTGGGTAACAGAGTTCCATATAGCAACCTTTTCAGGGTAATTGGTAGCACTGATAGAAGGGCTCCACACATCAGAAATGGTCATTGGTATTTCAAGTACTTTTTGTTGCGCACCTGAATATTTTTTTCCGTCAACAGTATAGAACGGGAAATTAGTTAATACATCATTAGCCGAAAATGTAGAATTGAATTTGTAACCGGTTTGTGCCAGAGCATAAGCCAGGTAAGTATTGTAACATAGTTCACCTGCGCGGAAGGTTTTTATTGGAAATCCAAAATCATTTTCGAGTAAGTTTTTAGAAACCTCTACTTCACCATAAGTAGTTCCATTAGTTGTTCTGCTGGTAGAAGTTCAATAGGTCGGGTTGTAAGTGCTTGGTGTAAGCCCCCGGGCACCTAAAGGAAAACGTGACGAAGTTTCAAAATCAGGAAAATGTCCTACGGAATGAGAACCTAAAATATGCCCATGGTCTAAGATATATTGAATAGCTGCATGTGATGTGTTGTAAAAACCACTAATCCAACCGTTTGAATAATAACTGGTGGTGATATTGTAGGAAGTTCTTATGTCTCTTGCATATTCCATATCAACAAAAAACTTGCTGGTATCCTGACATGTTCTCGAATCATAATCATGTGTAATCATAACAGTGGAACTGCTGCAATTGGGACTGGTATGCAAACGAACCGTATTAGCAATGTGGTGACGAATAATATTCTGAACCAACATCATAAAAACATCAGAACCCGGCTCAAAACTGTTTGAATATGATTCCTGAGCATTACCATCATCATCAATCTGAAAACGCAAAACTACATCGCGCAAATCTATTCCAAACGTGTAAACATGCCCCTGCCCTGTAGCTTTATAAACAAAAGCATGCTTGCCGTCTTCGTATTGAGCCAGTGATGTACCTCCATTTAATGTGTAAGAACGACTGGTACATAATGCTCCGCTTGAAGTACCCAAAAAACGGATGCTGGTCTCATCCGATTCGCTGATGCGGTCGAATAACCATGGTAAACTTGTAGTAGTGGAGTTAAAGTATTTGCGTGAATCAGATGATGTTACTGACGATACTCCACAGAGATTAAAAAGAGTAGAAGCTTGCATGGAAGAGCAAATAATTACACCTCCATTGTTTACATAATTTGTAATTGAAGTTCTTTCAGCAGAATTAAAAGTGGAACTTTTAACAACAGGACTAAAGAAAATAACCGGGTAAGTTAGTGCTGATGTCAAACTTGTTGTTGTAGCATATTCAACACCGGCAGTATTCAAAATCCACTGAGCAGAGCGAAATCGTGATGTGTTAGACTCAGCATTACGTGTTGAAAGATCAAGCAATGCTACCTTGCGCTGCTGAGCATTAACCTGAAGAGTAAATGTTAATACTGAAAAGCATATAACAAACAAAATTTTCAAATTATTAAT
>SXHM01000174.1 GCA_005773695.1 Bacteroidota bacterium | reverse complement strand
GTTATTTCAAACGATGTTGAGCTTGCTATTGAAATAACAGGCAGAAAATAATCTACTCATTTATATTCAATAAAAAAGGCGACCCGATGGTCGCCTTTTTTATTGATATGTTTACGGAATTATCCGTTATATACCTCGTAGTTTACATCCATCCAGCTTCCTCCATTTACGCAGTTAATGCCTTGTCTCTGCAAAAAGGATGTTGCCTGGCCGCTGCGACCACCACTGGCACAACATAGAATAATAGGTTGTGGCAGTGATTTCAATTCTTCTAAGCGTTCCTGAATTTCCTGCAAAGGAATGTTGATGGAACCGGAAACATTTCCTCCCATAAATTCACCGGGAGTTCTTACGTCTACAATTGTTTGTTTTCTGTTAGTCATTGTTAGTAGTTTTATTGTTGATTTTTTCTTTTTGAAATAGGTTAAAAAACAGTCCGCCCATCATAGCGCCATAAAGCGTGCTGTTAAGCGGCTTTGAAGTTATGGCGCAGGTTCCGCTGGCACAACCTATATAATGGTAGTAGAGATAACCCGCAACTGCACCCGCTGCAACGCCAATGATAGTGAGTAAATATTTTTTTATAAAATTCATTGTGTTATTTTTTCAGGTACAAAGTTCGTAAATCTGCTGTTTGCAAACAGTTACTTAAGTTACACTGCTTTTTGCAGAATAACAAAAAGCTCAGCACCTACGCGTGGCGCAACAGAATTGTAACATGGTTCACAGGTATTAAATTTAAAACCCGTTTTAAAAAGCTGTTCGTATTCCTGTTTACTTCCACCGAAAGGAGGACCTTCTTTATCAAACACTTTATTATAAAGCAGTCCGGCCAGCTTACCTTCCGGTGCGAGCAGCGTAAGCATTTTATCCCGATATGCGCTGCGCAGTGATGGATTTAGCGCACAGAAAAAAGTCTGCTCAAGAATTAAATCATACGTTCCGTTGTGGTCAAAAAAATCACCGAGAATGATATTGATGTTTGTATTGTTCTTGAATTTTTCTTTCAGATTATTGACCAGCGTTGGCGCAATATCAATCAACGTAACATTAGTAAAACCTTGCTGCAACAGGTATTCTGCTTCATAAGTATTTCCGCAACCGGGAATAAGAATTCGTAGATTTTTATTTTGTAATTGGTCAATATAGGCTTTTAGCGGAGGTGATACCGCGCCCAAATCCCAGCCGGTAGTGTTGCTTTGGTATTGATTATCCCAAAATTGCTGACCTAAATCTTTTTCTTTAGGGTCGCACGAGCAGCATACAATTTCTATATTTTTATTTTCCATGGTTAGTTTTTATCAATGAATAACATTTTAGCAGCAATTATAATCAACATAACAGCAAAGACCCGTTTCAGTAATAGTTGAGGAATATCAGTAGCAAACTTAGCCCCGAAATAACTGCCACAAACAAAAAAAATGGCCATAATCAATGATGCCCTCACATCCACAAAGCCTTTCTGATAATATTGAAAAGCGGCCAATGCTCCAACAGGAAGCACCATCATCATCAGCGCTGTACCCTGAGCCATCTGCTGTGAGTAGCCGAGAAACATTACCATTGCCGGAATAATAATGATAGCCCCGCCCAAACCAAGCATACCGCCCAGCAGTCCGCTTGCAATACCAATCAATGCAATTACAATTGTGTTTTGAATATCCATCTGTGTTTTGTTATTAGTGATACAAAACTACAGTTACCTAAAAATATGGTTGGTGACTAATGTTACAGAAATGCGTTTTCAATACTGTTAAGCCATTGAAAATAATCATCGCATTCTTTGTCAACTGTAACTTGTGTTAGTTCGGCAGCAGATCTGTTGCAAATGATAAGCGTACACAATTCCGTATTTAAATTCAAACTTTCTGCCTGAACTCTTGAGCGAGCAGCAAGTGACACTCCACATTTTAATTGCGGCAGGAAACTGCCGGAAATTGTCTTCAATTCATTTAGCGTTGCTTCATCACAACCGCCAACATAAGCCACTGCAATGCCTACACCACGCCACATATCTTTATGGTGCGTTGCGGGAAAGCCAAGTAAAAGTTCATTTGTTTTTGCAGTATCTCCTTTAGCAATATACCAAAGACTTCGACCTAAGCCCTGATAATAAGCAGGCAATGCTTTTTCGGAAATATAGGTTGGCACTGCTTTCATGCGAATAGTCTGGCGGTTGCGGAAAGTACCATCATAATAGCCGCAGCCATCTACAACACGGTAGCGCAGCAAAGGGTGAAAATTTTCTATAATTTGTTCCAACTTCAAGACCTCCTGTGCCACTGCCCAACCTAAGCCGGCATAAATCTGAGCAGCATGTCGCTTCGCCAATTCATCAGCAAAATGCTTCCAGTTTTTCAGTGAATTATTTTCTGCAAAATCGCGCAAACCAATTTGCATGGAAGCCGCTTCGTAGGCAATCGAAGTAAAATCAGATTGGGCATTCTCACAAAAAGCTACAATTTTTTCCAAATCGCTTTCCATGGAACAAAAATTTTTCGCAGCCTGAAAAACTTCGCGAATGAATTCCATTTTCTGCGCGGCTGTATTCAAGGCTGTTAATTTCAAAAATGGACTGCGGTCTCCTTCTTCTCATAAAACCACATAACTTCCACATCTTTTGTAATTTCAGCAGAAGGCGCAATGGCATCAGCACTGGTAGTATCCACCTCACCGTTTAGAGTTATGGTGTAAGGATTCACCTTCATATCATGTGAAGTTCCTTTTACCTCTGAACTTACCAAACGGAAAATAGCAACTGCCATTTCTTCCAGTTTTCGCAGGTTTACTGCTACCTGTTCCATCAAACTGGTTGTTTCTATATCTACCGTAATCGCTGATTGAAACTGACGCAACAAAGCAAGATCAAACGGATCAATATAGCGATGCTCAAAAATGCG
>SXHM01000173.1 GCA_005773695.1 Bacteroidota bacterium | reverse complement strand
CCTTGAGGAGCTTTATCATCATGCTCATGAACTTTAGGTAAGCCATTTTTGAAATCAAATTTCTGGTGATAGACAGGATGTGAAAAAGGTAACTCCAACAAATCCAGTTCGGGAAACACTTTTTTCAGTTGCGGACGGATAAATTTATCCATCCCGTAGTTGTCATCAATGTGAAGAAAGCCACCGCCAATAAGGTAATTGCGGAGGTTCTGAGCTTCCTGGTCAGAGAAAACAACATTGCCGTGGCCGGTCATGTGTACAAACGGATAATTGAAAATCTCGGGGCTGCCCGCATCTACTATTGCCTGCTCAGGATTGATATTGGTTCCAAGATTTTCATTACAGAATTTAATCAGGTTGGGTAGGGAAGTAGCAAGGTTGGCATACCAGTCGCCACCGCCATTGTATTTTAAAAGTGCAATCTGGAAAGAGGGAGCAGGAGTGAAGGAAGTTAAGGCAAAAAATAAAATTACTACTGCTATCTTTTTCATCTTATCCGTTCAATAAATTTACTGTGTGGCAGGCTAGAACTCCTGCTGTTTCTGTTCTTAGTCTGCTTTCTCCAAGACTTACAGAAGCATAACTGTTCTCGTTTGCCAACTTAACTTCTGCCTCAGAAAAATCACCTTCAGCGCCAATCAAAATTAAGATATTCTTATGGTTTGCGATACAATCTTTCAGATTTTGTTTTTCTCCCTCTCGGCAATGCGCAATAAATTTTGCTTCTGCAGTTTGTGATTTGATGAATTTTTTGAAGTCAACCATTTCATTCACTTTAGGCAGAAATGCTTTTACACTTTGCTTCATGGCCGAGACAACAATTTTTTCTGCGCGTTCCAACTTCACAAGCCTTCGTTCTGATTTTTCGCAATTGAGAAACGTAATCTCATCAATGCCTATTTCAGTGGCTTTTTCCAGAAACCATTCGGTTCGGTCAAAGTTTTTAGTGGGCGCAATGGCAATGTGCAGATAGTAGTTTCGTTTGCCGTAGTTTTCTTTTTTTTCAACTATTTCAAACTCGCATTGGTTAGGATTTGCATTGCTGATTTTTGCTTTGTAGAAACCACCTTTTCCATCAACAATAATTAAATCATCTCCTTCTTTCATGCGTAGTACACGAACAGCGTGTCCCGATTCTTCTTTATCAAGAATGGTTTGTCCGTTTAAAATTTCAGGGCAATAAAAGATGTTCATGGTTTCTCAAAAATAAAAAAACCTTCCCGTTTTGTGAGAAGGTTTTTTCTATTTGGCATTTGAAATTATGCGTTTACAGTAGTTTTCGGAGCAGCAGCAAGAATTTCTACGTTGGCAGCACTAGCGTATTTACTGAAGTTTTTCACGAATGATTCAGCAAGGCTGTTTGCTTTTGTATCATAAGCAGCTTTGTCTTTCCACGTATTACGTGGATTCAGAATAGCAGCCTCAACATTAGGACAAGTTTTAGGCATTGCCAGACCAAACACTGCATGGTTCTCAAATTCCACATTATTCAACTCACCTTTCAGTGCAGCAGTAATCATGGCACGGGTAAATTTCAGTTTTATACGTTCGCCTGTTCCGTAGCTTCCGCCCGACCAGCCCGTGTTGATAAGCCAAACATTTACTTTATTCTTTTTTAGTTTCTCGCCCAAAAGTTCAGCATATTTTGTTGGGTGCAATGGCAGGAAAGCCGCACCAAAACAAGCAGAGAACGTCAGTTGCGGTTCAGTAACACCTACTTCGGTTCCTGCAACTTTTGCAGTGTAGCCAGAAATAAAATGATACATCGCCTGACCAACAGTTAGTTTAGAAATAGGAGGCAACACGCCAAACGCATCAGCCGTGAGGAAGAAAATGTTTTTAGGAATTCCACCTATTGATGGTTTCACAGCGTTGGCAATAAAATCAATCGGGTAGCTTACGCGGGTGTTTTCTGTTTTGGTAATGTTGTCGTAATCAACGGTTGAAGTATTTTCATGAAATTCGATGTTCTCTAACAACGAACCAAATTTCACAGCATCAAAAATCTGTGGCTCTTTTTCGCGTGAAAGGTTTACGCATTTTGCATAGCAGCCGCCTTCAAAGTTGAACACTTCTTTTTCTGCCCAGCCGTGTTCGTCATCGCCAATCAAACCTCTTTCAGGGTCTGCAGAAAGCGTAGTTTTCCCTGTGCCTGACAGACCAAAGAAAATAGCAGTATCACCATCTTTCCCGATGTTGGCCGAGCAATGCATTGACAATACATTTTTATCATGCGGCAATACAAAGTTCAATACCGAGAAAATTCCTTTTTTAATCTCGCCTGTGTAGGCAGTTCCTCCGATGAGGATTACTTTTTTAGTGAAGTTGAGCACCGCAAAATTTTCCTGACGAGTTCCGTCAGTATTAGGGTTTGCGTGGAAACCCGGGGCGCAAATAATAGTCCACTCGGGAACAAAGTTTTGTATTTCGTCAAATGTTGGGCGCAGGAAAAGATTATATGCAAAAAGATTTGCCCAGGGCGATTCGGTAACAACGCGGATATTGTGGCGGTAAGCAGGGTCCGCACAGGCATAGCTGTCGCGAACATATACTTCTTTGCCTTGCAGGTAAGAAGTTACTTTATCATAAATTCTGTCAAAATTCTCAGGAGTAAATTTGATATTGATATCGCCCCACCAAACTGAGTTCTCAGTAATGGAATCGCAAACAATAAATTTATCTTTTGGTGAGCGGCCTGTGAATTTTCCGGTATCAACTGCAAGGGCACCTGTATCGGTTAGCATTCCTTGCCCGGTTACGATGGTTTCTTCCACCAACTCGGCAGGGTTCAAATTCCAGTAAGCTACAGCAACATTCTTTAATCCGAGGCTTGCAACGGTAGCGTCTTTACTCTTAATTCCGTATTCGTTCATTCTTAATTTATTGGTTGATACTCTTTATGCTTTTTTCCTTAAAAGGGGAGCAAATGTAAAGCAATTTCGGATAAATAAACAAGAAATTAAGGGGTGATTAAAATCAAGGAATATTTCTATTTTAAAAGCTGTAAATTCGGCAATCAATTAAATCTAAAGACTATGAAAAAATTTATACTTTTTGTTTTTGTTTTGGTGGTGGGGAATGTGAGGGGGCAGACGTATTATCCATGTAGTGTTTTGCCTCAGGGATTTGGATGTTACTCCGGAACTCATCTTGATACATTGGATTTAACAGATACATTATCTTTAGAAATTGATACTTCTAACTCTTGCACTACATGGGTTTTAGGTCATAGTTACAAGCCTGTGTTTGATAGCGCATCTTCTCCGTTTGGATTTATTACCGACAGTGTATTGCCTTACAGTACCAACTCAAAGTGCAGTTTTATTGTTAAATCTGCAAACATGAATTCTACAGCAATACTCTTCTTTGAGCATAAGTTTGACACAGACTCATTATTAGATGGAGG
>SXHM01000172.1 GCA_005773695.1 Bacteroidota bacterium | reverse complement strand
GTGGTAAACATATTTCCAAGCCGATTGAGGAGTTAGTAAAAGAAGCTGAAATGCTTGCTGCAAAAGGTGTGAAAGAACTAATGATCATTGCACAGGATTCAACGTATTACGGTATTGATACTTACGGCAAACGTAAATTAGCTGAATTGCTTCAACGCTTGTCAGAAGTGGAAGGCATTGAGTGGTTGCGTTTACATTATGCATTTCCTTCGGGTTTTCCCGAAGATGTGTTGGATGTGATCCGAGAGAATAAGAAGGTTTGCAAATATCTGGATATGCCTTTGCAACATATTTCTGACAACATGTTAAAGTCAATGCGAAGAGGAACTACTTCCGCAAAAACACGCGAGTTGGTTAAAACTATTCGCAAAAAAGTTCCGGGAATTGCTTTGCGCACAACGCTGATTGCCGGTTATCCTGGTGAAACAAAAGAAGATTTTAATGAAATGCTGGAATGGGTAAAAGAAACTCGTTTCGACAGGCTCGGCATTTTTGCTTATTCACACGAAGAGAATACACATGCTTATTTGTTGAAAGATAATGTGTCGGCAAATATCAAACAGAAACGAGTTGATTCAATTATGCAAGCGCAGCAAGAAATTTCAAATGAATTGAACCAACAAAAGATTGGTAAAACCTATAAAGTATTATTCGACCGCAAAGAAGGAAACTATTTTATAGGTCGCACCGAATTTGATTCACCTGAAGTAGATAATGAAGTATTGGTCGATTCGAAAAAATATTACGTTCGTGTTGGTGATTTTGCCAATGTGAAAATTACTTCTGCCGAAGATTTCGACCTTTACGGTGAAATAATAAGCTAATGGGATTCATTAAGATTAAAATATAGAATCCTTGTATAATAATTACAATTGAACATTCTATACAACCTTGCAGTTTTTCTCTACACACTTTCTATTCGCATTGCTGCGTTGTGGAACAGCAAAGCCAGCAAGTGGGTTGATGGCAGAAAAACTGTTTTTGATGAAATAAAAAGCAAAGTAAATTCTCAAGAAAAAAAGGTTTGGTTTCATTGCGCTTCATTAGGTGAGTTTGAGCAGGCAAGACCGGTGATGGAATTATTCAAGCAAAGAAATCCATCGTTTAAAATTCTACTCACATTTTTTTCGCCTTCTGGTTACGAAGTCAGAATAAATTACACTAGTGCAGATTACATTTTCTATTTGCCTGCCGACACTGCAGCTAATGCCAGACAATTTATTGAATTGGTAAATCCTTCACTTGCGGTTTTTACAAAGTATGATTTTTGGTTTAACTATTTACAAACGTTACAGAAGTATAAAATCCCCGTTGTGGTTTTCTCGTCTGTTTTTAGAAAAGATCAATACTTTTTTCAGGAATATGCTGAATGGTTCCTCAAGATTTTATCAAAAATTGATTGTATTTATGTTCAGGATGAAACCTCAAAAAAACTGCTTAGAAAAGCTAAGTTTGATAATGTAATGCTTTGTGGTGACACACGTTTTGACCGAGTTAAGCAAATAGCTGATAAATCTGTTGATTTTCCATTGGTTGAAAAATTCAGGAATAACACAACAACAGTAGTAGCCGGTAGCACATGGAAAGAAGATGAACGAATTTTAATTGAGTTAATGAAGAAGCGAAAGCAAACAATGAAATATATTATTGCTCCGCACGAAACAAATGAAAAAAGAATTAAAGAGTTGATTGAGAATATCCCAATATCGTCATTACGTTTTTCACAGGCAAATGAAAATAATATTTCAAAT
Organism: Bacteroidota bacterium; assembly: GCA_005773695.1. Next base: position 2,110 of record SXHM01000172.1, on the reverse strand, counting down.
GCAGATGTCCTTATAATTGACAGCATAGGAATTTTATCGCAGTTGTATCGCTATGCTGATTTGGCCTATGTTGGTGGTGGCTTTGGAAAGGGAATTCATAATATTCTTGAACCGGCAGCTTTTGCAGTGCCGATTATTATTGGCCCTAACTATAAGAAGTTTAATGAAGCAGAAGAAATGGTAAATCTCAGTATGGCTTTTACTATTGATAAGTTTAGACAATTGAATAATAAAATTACAGATCTCTTTTTTGTAAAAGGAAGCGAAACTGCTATTAAAAGAAGAATTGGAGAATACATGAATTCAAAAAGAGGCGCAACACAACAGGTGCTTGAAGGATTGGAAAAATTATTAGCAGCCCATAAATAAGTTTTACTTTCGCAGTTGTTATGAACATACGTGAAAACATTTCCCTTAAACAGTACAATACTTTTGGAATAGCAGCAAACGCAAAATATTTTGCCGAGATTTCTTCTCTAACTGAAGTCAGTGAAATTTGCTCAAATAAACACTTTAGTAAAACGGATAAGCTTATTCTTGGTGGAGGCAGCAATATTCTTTTTACAAAAGATTTTGATGGTTATGCTGTTAAAAATAATTTCAAAGGAATTGATGTTGATAGTGATACAGAAGAACAAGTTTTTGTAAAAGCAGGCGCAGGTGAAAACTGGCACAATTTTGTTTTGCATTGCATAGAGAATAATTATGCAGGAATTGAAAATCTATCGCTTATTCCTGGTAATGTTGGTGCAAGTCCAATGCAAAATATTGGTGCTTACGGAGTTGAAATAAAAGATGTTTTTCATGAACTGGAAGCGTTTGAAATTGCTACACAGGAATTGGTAAAATTTTCAGCAGCAGATTGTAGTTTCGGTTATCGAGAAAGTGTTTTTAAAAATAAATACCGCAATCAATTCATTATTACTTCGGTTACTTTCAGACTTAATAAAACTCCAAAATTTAACATCAGTTACGGAGCAATTGAGCAGGAACTGGAGAATATGGGTGTTAAGGAACTAACTATTGCAGCTATCAGCAAAGCTGTCTGTAATATTCGCAGCAGCAAACTACCTGACCCGAAACAAATAGGAAATGCGGGTAGTTTCTTCAAAAACCCTGTTGTGTCGCAAGAGATACATAAGAGATTAAAAGAGGAATTTCCAAGTTTAGTAGCATATGCTTCAGGCAGTGAAGTGAAACTGGCTGCCGGCTGGCTTATTGAGCAATGTGGGTGGAAGGGCTATAGAAAAAACGATTTTGGTGTGCACATAAATCAGGCATTGGTGTTGGTAAATTATGGAAATGCCAGCGGAGGCGAACTGTATAAACTTTCGCAAGAAGTTATGGATTCGGTGTATAAAAAATTTGGTGTTTCGTTGGAGCGAGAAGTAAATATTGTATGATTGCAACCCGAATGAAATCGTTTCAAATTAGTTTGTTGTTATTCCTACTCTTTGCCACAAGTGCTCTTGGACAAACAACTACTTCAACACCCGTTGTTGCAAAGAAAGTTGACCCTTGTAATTTGGGTTCTATCTTTGAAAAGAATATTTGCAGCAATATTGAAAACAATCAGGCATCGCTTGTGAAATTTCAGTTGCAGAAACGCAGCGCAGAGAACTCGTTAGACAAAGTTAAGATATGGACACAGGTAAATTATGCGTGTATCCGTTGCAAACCCCAACCCGGCTTTTCGGGTGGAAGTATGTTGCGTAAATGTGTGCTTGAAAATGCATTGAACGTTGCATTTTTTCTTGTTTACGATATGAAAGTGAACATGAATATTGTTGAAGATGATGGGCGTACTCTATTAGATTGGGTTCAGGAAGATACCGAAAAAACGTTTGAAGAAGCCTTTGAAACTGAAAACGAACAAGACAAGAAATTTCTCATGCAATCCTTGAATAACAGCATGAAATTCTACAACCTGTTTAAGAATAACGGTGGTAAGTTCGGTCACGAAGTTATAAAAAAGTAGATTACTATTTTTTTATAACTTTAGCTAAGTGCAGCTAGTGCCTCGCTGCTGTGTCCTGTAAAATTTACCTGCGAATCGAATACCTTTATTACTAGTCCCTCTTTTGGACATCACCCCGGTCATGCGTCAGGT